>NZ_JBEXRR010000034.1:0-59360 GCF_040613175.1 Nocardioides sp. NPDC006303 | reverse complement strand
CCATGCCCAGAACTGTAACGCGTTCTAGTTTCCAGAGCCACGCCGAGCCGTCACTTTCTGACGCCGAGAGGTGCTCGATAGGACCGTGTTGGTCTCGACACGCCTCCGCCTAGCGGCTCCGGCGGCTCGACCAGCGGGTCAAGGGTCAGACCGTCGCGCCCTGCGGTGTCGGAGTCGGCCGCACGCCAAGGTCGGCGGTGCGTACGTCCTTGGTCTCGCGGGCGGTCAGGGCAGCGATCGACGCGACGAGGCAGACGACCGCGGTGTAGCCGGCGGTGACGACCCAGCCGCCCTCCTGCACGCCACCCAGAGCGGTGACGATCGACGGCGTGAACCCGGCCAGCAGGAAGCCGATCTGGGTGCCGATCGCGACACCGGAGAAGCGCACCGGGGTCGGGAACATCTCGCCGTAGAAGGACGGCCAGGTCGCGTTCGCGGCCGCGTAGCCGAACGAGAAGGTCAGGACCGCGAGCGCGAAGACGAGCAGCTCGCTGCCCTGGCTCATCGAGAGCAGGTAGAACGGCATCATCACCGCGCTGGCGACGGCGCCGTAGATGAAGACCGGCTTGCGCCCGATCTTGTCCGCGAGCCGGCCGAACATCGGCTGGGTGAACAGCGCGACGACGTTGGCCGCGACGACCAGCCACAGCGTGATCGAGTCGACCATGCCGACCGCGACTCCGTAGGCGATGGCCAGGTTGCCGAAGACCGTGGAGACGGCCGCGATGAAGGCGCAGCAGATGACTCGCACAACGTCGACCCAGTGGTCACGCAGCAGCACCGCGAGGGGCAGCTTGGCGACCTCGTTGTTGGCCTTGGCCTCCTCGAACTCCGGGGTCTCGTTGAGGCGGCTGCGGATGAAGAACGCCACCAGGACCACGATCGCGGAGAGCCAGAACGGGATCCGCCAGCCGATGCTGTACTTGATGTCGTCCGGCAGCGCGACGACCGGGATGAAGACGAGCGCGGCCAGGATCTGGCCGCCCTGGGTGCCGGTGAGCGTCCAGGACGTGTAGAAGGAGCGCTGATCGTCGGGGGCGTGCTCGAGCGTGAGCGAGCTGGCACCGGCCTGCTCACCAGCGGCCGAGAGCCCCTGGAGCAGTCGGCAGAAGACCAGCAGTGCGGGCGCGATCCAGCCGGCCTGGTCGAACGACGGCAGACAGCCGATCAGGAACGTGCTGCCGCCCATCAGCAGGAGGGTGAACAGCAACACCTTCCGGCGGCCGATCCGGTCACCGAAGTGACCGACGAAGACCGCACCGACTGGGCGGGCGACGTACGCGAAGGCGAACGTCGCGAACGACATCACCAGCGCGGCGTCTCCGGCGCTGGGGAAGAAGACATGCGGAAAGATCAGCGCCGCGGCAGAGCCGAAGACGAAGAAGTCGTAGTACTCGACGGCACTGCCCATGAAGCTGGCCAGCGCGGCCCGTACCGGGGTCTTGCCTTCTTGGTTCTCGGTGTCAGGTCCCGCCATCGGGTCCTCCTCGGGTAGGCCCGCGGTTCCTGACCGCGGACGGGTGGGGGGTGTCTGAAGTTTGGGTCAGCCGGCCGCGGCCAGCTCGCGCAGGTGGGCGAGCATCCGCTCGGCATCGGGGTCGATGCCGGTGATCAGCCGGAAGGCGTCGACGGCCTGGTAGACCGCCATGTGGCCTCCGTGGAGCGTCCGGCAGCCGGCCTCACGCGCCGCCTGGAGGAGCGCGGTGTCCAGCGGCCGATAGACGATGTCCGCCACCCACAGCTCGGGGCGGAGGAGGCTCGTGTCCAGCGGCGTACCGGGGTGGTCGGCCATGCCGACCGGGGTGCAGTTGACCAGTCCGTCGGCGTCAGGGAGGAGCGCCGGCAGCTTGTCGACGTGGCTCGCCTCGACGGTGCTCTCTGGGTGATGACGCCGGATCTCCTCGACCCGCGCCTGGGCGCGGTCGAGGTCCATGTCGGCGATGACCAGGTTGTCGACGCCCTGGCTCACGAGTGCGTGAGCGACGGCCGAGCCCGCCCCTCCCGCGCCGAGCTGCACGACGGTGCCGAGCGGGGCTCCCGGCATCCCGGTACGCAGCGCGTGGCCGAAGCCGGTCGTGTCGGTGTTGTAGCCGACCGCCCCCTCGTCGGTGAAGACGACGGTGTTGACCGCACCGAGCCGGGCCGCGGTCTCGTCGAGCCGGTCGAGGTGCTCGATCACGAGCTCCTTGCACGGGTGGGTGATGTTGAGGGCGTCGAAGCCGAGTCGCCGCGCCTCCCTCATCAGGTCGCCCACGCCCTCGGCCGGGATCCCCAGCTCGGTGATGTCGAGCGTCTTGTAGACGTACGACAACCCGTGCTCGAACCCTTCGCGCATGTGCAGCGCCGGACTCAGCGAGGGTCCCACTCCCGCGCCGATCAGGCCGACAAGAAACGAAGACTTCATCCAGACGATCCTTAATGTACGAACTAGTACGTTACGAGAGTGAAGGGGATCACATCCGGCCCCGCGTCGTCAACCCCCGCATGGCAAAGAGCCCGTCCCCGCGGTGCGGGAACGGGCTCTTCGGAAGCTTGGCGTCAGCGAGCGGTGAGCCAGCCGACGACGATGTCGCCGAGGATGCGGCGGTGACGCTCGCGTACGTCGGGGGCGAGCATGTCGCGGCCGAACAGGAAGCCGAAGGTGGCGCTGTTGGCGACCTGGAAGACGCAGTAGGAGCTGATCATCATGTGCACGTCGACGGCGTCGACGTCGGCGCGCAGCTCGCCGGAGGCGCGCCCGCGGGCGAGGACCTCGTCGAGAAGGGAGGCGGCCGGCGTACCGAGGTCGCGCAGCGACTCGACCTTCCCCAGGTGCTGGCCGTGATGGATGTTCTCGACCGAGACGAGACGGATGAAGGCGGGGTGGTCGTGGTGGTGGTCGAAGGTCAGCTCGGCGATCCGTCGCACCGCCTCGACGGGACTCAGGTGGTCGGCATGCAGGCTCTGCTCCCGCTCGCGGATGCGGCGATAGGCAGCCTCGAGGACAGCGAGGTAGAGCCCCTCCTTGCCGCCGAAGTAGTAGTAGATCATCCGCTTCGTGGTGCGGGTGCGCTCGGCGATCTCGTCGACCCGCGCACCGGAATAGCCCTGCTCGGAGAAGACCTCGGTCGCGATCTCGAGCAAATCAGACCGGGTGCGTTCGGCATCACGCGACTGAACCATGCCCCGAGCCTAGAGCACGACCGGCTTCCCAACGCGGACCAATGTATGTACCGTTTCGTACATTAGCGACGAACGGAGAACCATGCGCACCTCGATCGCCACGGTCTGTCTCAGCGGCGGCCTGGTCCAGAAGATGTACGCCGCGGCCGAAGCCGGCTTCGATGCGATCGAGATCTTCGAGCCCGATCTCATCGCCGCACCCCAGTCCCCCGAGGAGATCCGGGCGCTCGCCGACCGACTCGGGCTCACCCTCGACCTCTACCAGCCCTTCCGCGACGCCGAGGGCGTCGACGAGACCGCCTTCCAGGACGTGCTGCACCGCGCCGAGGCGAAGTTCCGGCTGATGAACCGGCTCGGCATCGACCTGATGCTGGTCTGCAGCAACGTCGGCACCGCGACCGTCGACGACGACGAGGTCTCCGCGGGACAGCTGCGGCGGCTGGGTGATCTGGCTGCGACGTACGACATCCGGCTCGCCTACGAGGCGCTCGCCTGGGGACGGTTCGTCGACGACTACCGGCGCTCGTGGCGCATCGTCGAGCTCGCCGACCACCCCAACGTCGGGATCTGCCTGGACAGCTTCCACATCCTCTCCCGCGGTCACGACCCCAAGCAGATCGAGGAGATCCCGGCCGAGAAGATCTTCTTCCTGCAGCTCGCCGACGCCCCGGCGCTCAGCATGGACGTGCTCTCCTGGAGCCGTCATCACCGGCTCTTCCCCGGCGAGGGCAGCTTCGACCTGCCGGCCTTCCTCGGTCACGTCCTGCGCGCGGGCTACGATGGCCCGCTGTCGCTGGAGGTCTTCAACGACACCTTCCGCCAGACCGACCCGGTCCGCACCGCCCGTCAGGCCCAGCGCTCGCTGCGCTGGCTCGCCGACCGCACCGCCGACCTGCTCGGCGAGGAGGCCGGCCGCGAGGGGCGTCCACTCCCCCGGCTGCCCCAGGTGGCCGCGCCCGAGGCCTTCGACTTCGTCGAGATCAAGGCACCGGACACCTCCGGCGTCGAGGTGCTGCTCGAGCAGCTCGGCTTCGACTTCGGCGGCCGCCACCGCAGCAAGCAGGTGCGCCTGTGGACCTGGGGCGCGGCTCGCGTCGTGTGCAACGACGTGCCCAGCGCCTCGCCCGAGCCGCGTATCGCGGCCGTCGGCTTCGACGTCGCCGACTCGGACCCGGCTGCCGAGCGTGCCGCCCGGCTGATGGCACCGCCCGTCCACCGGCGGACGTACGCCGGCGAGCAGGCCCTGCGCGCCTTCACGTCCCCCGACGGCACCGAGGTCTTCCTCTCGCACGCGGAGGACTGGATCGGCGAGTTCGACGGCGGGGTGTCGAGCACCGGACGCGGCGCCCGGATCGACCACGTCAACCTGGTCCAGCCCTGGCACAGCTTCGACGAGGCGGTCCTCTTCTACACCAGCGTGCTGTCGCTGACCCCGCAGCCGACCCAGGAGGTCGCCGGCCCGGCCGGTCTCGTACGCAGCCAGGTGATGAGCTCACCGGCCGGCGGCGTACGCCTTCCGCTCAACCTGCTCCCGAGCGGGCAGCTCCCCAACGACCAGCAGGGCCACGCCCAGCACATCGCGCTCGCCTGCAACGACATCATCGGGGTCGTCACGGCCGCCCGGGAACGCGGCCTGCGTCCGCTCGAGGTCCCGGGCAACTACTACGACGACCTCGTCGCCCGTTTCGGCCTCGCCGACGAGCTCGTCACCACCCTGCGCGATCTCGACCTGCTCTACGACCGCGACGCCGACGGTGAATACCTGCACTGCTACACCGAGACCGTCGGCGAGGTCTTCTTCGAGCTCGTCGAGCGCCGCGAGCGCTACGCCGGCTACGGCGCCGGCAACGCCCCCGTACGCCTAGCCAGCCAGGCGACCGCTGGTTGAGCCCGGCGAGCGCCAGCGAGCCGGTGTCGAAACCAACACAGTTCGTACGCGACTGTGTTGGTCTCGACACGGATTCGCTCGTTCCTCACGAATCCGGCTCGACCAGCGGGGTCAGAAGTTGCCGCGGCGCTCCTGCTCGCGCTCGATGGCCTCGAAGAGGGCCTTGAAGTTGCCCTTGCCGAAGCCGAGGGAGCCGTGGCGCTCGATCATCTCGAAGAAGACGGTGGGGCGGTCGCCGATCGGCTTGGTGAAGATCTGCAGCAGGTAGCCGTCCTCGTCGCGGTCGACCAGGATGCCGCGCTTCTGCAGCTCCTCGATCGGCACGCGCACCTCACCGATCCGGGCGCGCAGCTCGGGGTCCTCGTAGTAGGAGTCGGGGGTGTTGAGGAACTCGATGCCGGCGTCGCGCAGCGCGTCGACGGTGGCCAGGATGTCGCCGGTGGCCAGCGCGAGGTGCTGGGCGCCAGGGCCCTGGTAGAACTCCAGGTACTCGTCGATCTGCGACTTCTTCTTGGCGATGGCCGGCTCGTTGAGCGGGAACTTCACCCGGTGGTTGCCGTTGGCGACGACCTTCGACATCAGCGCGGAGTAGTCGGTGGCGATGTCGTCGCCGATGAACTCGGCCATGTTGGTGAAGCCCATGACGCGGCCGTAGAAGTCGACCCACTCGTCCATCTTGCCGAGCTCCACATTGCCGACGACGTGGTCGAGCGCTTGGAAGAGGCGCTTGGGGGCGCCCTCAGGCTTCTTCAGCGTCGAGGTGCGGGCGACATAACCGGGCAGGTAGGGGCCGTCGTAGCCGGACCGGTCGACCAGCGTGTGGCGGGTCTCGCCGTAGGTGGCGATGGCGGCGATGCGTACGGTGCCGTGCTCGTCGCTCACGTCGTGGGGCTCCTCCAGGACGCGGGCGCCCTGCTTGCGAGCGTGCTCGATGCAGCGGTCGACGTCGGGAACCTCGAGGGCGATGTCGATGACGCCATCACCGTGGCGGGCGTGGTGGGCGATGATCTCGCTCTCGGGCGCGACGCCGCCCTTGATCACGAACCGCACTCCCCCGCTGCGCAGCACGTAGGCGTGGTGGTCACGGTTGCCGGTCTCGGGACCGGAGTAGGCGACCAGCTCCATGCCGAAGGCGCTCTGGAAGAAGTGGGCGGTCTGGGTGGCGTTGCCGACAGCCCACACGACCGCGTCCCAGCCGGTGACCGGGAACGGGTCGGAGGTGTCGTCGTAGGCCACCAGGCCGACGAGCTGCTCCAGCTCGGCCAGCCCGAGTCCGGCGAGCTTCTCTTGGTTGGTCAGGGTGTCTGCAAGCGTCATGCGGGCAAGTCAAGTGGGCCGAGTCACACCAAACAAGTTGACCAGCGAGCACTGGTCAATCTGTCAGAACCGACCAGTCCTAACCGCGCTTTGCTAGGCAATCTGACTACCATCGACACATGAACCTCGATGACCTCGACGTCACCCTGCTGGAGACCCTGCACGCCCACCCGCGAGTGGGTGACCTCGAGCTCTCCCGGGTCGCCGGCGTCGCCCGCGCCACCGTGCAGAGCCGGCTGCGCAAGATGACCGAGGCGGGCGTGATCCGCGACTGGGCACCGACGGTCGACCCGGCCGCCGCCGGCCACACGGTGCAGGCGTTCGTGACCCTGGAGATCTCCCAGGGAGCCCTCGAGGACGTACGTCGCGACCTCGCCGAGATCCCGGAGGTGCTGGAGGCGTACGTCACCACGGGCTCCTTCGACGTCTTCTGCAAGGTGGCGACCGGCTCGCACGCGAAGCTCCAGGAGGTGCTCGTACGCATCGACCAGTCCCACGCCGTCGTCCGCTCGACGAGCGTGGTCACCCTCTCCACCCTGATCGAGCCGCGCACCCTCGACCTGCTGCGCACCGGAGCCACACCGCGCTGACCGACGGCTCAGGAGGCTCTGGGCAGCTCCACCGAGACCCGGAGCCCACCGCCGGAACGGGCGAGGACGGCGAGGTTGCCATCGTGGGCGCGGGTGATGCTCTTGACGATCGCCAGCCCCAGGCCGACGCCGGCGTGGTCGGCGTGGATGCGCTGGGTGCCTCGCTGGAACGGCTCGGTGAGCGTGGCGACGAGCTCGCGAGAGAGCTCCTCGCCGGTGTTCGCGACGGTGAGGACCACGCTCTTCTCGTTGGCGGCGATGGTGACCGACACCGACCCGTTCTCGGGCAGGTTGTGGACGATCGCGTTGTGAATCAGGTTGGTCGCGACCTGCAGCAGCAGGGCCGGCGAGCCACTGACCGACGCCTGGTCTCCGGAGGTCTCGATCCGCACGCCACGCTGCTCGGCCAGCGGCAGCAGCGTCTCGACCGCCTCCTCGGCGACCAGCGACAGGTCGACCGGCTCACGGGCGAAGGAGCGCTGGTCGGCGCGGCTGAGCACGAGCAGAGCCTCGGTGAGGTCGATCGCACGGGAGTTGATCAGGCGCAGCCGGTCGATGAGCTCGTCGACGTCCCGGTTCGGGTCCTTGCCCGCGACGTCGAGGAGCGTCTGCGTGATCGCGAGCGGGGTACGCAGCTCGTGGGAGGCGTTGGCCGCGAACCGCTGCTGCTCGGCGACCTGCGCCTCGAGCTTCGCGAGCATGTCGTCGAAGCCGTCGGCGAGCTCCCGGAACTCGTCGCCGGGACCCTCGAGCCCGATCCGGTGCGAGAGCGAGCCGCCCGCTGCCGTACGCGTGGCCTCGGTGATCTTCCGCAGCGGCGCGAGCATCCGGCCGGCGAGGATCCAGCCTCCTACCAGCCCGAACACGAGCAGGAAGCCCATCATCGTGGCCGCCCGTGGCACGAAGGCGCGCTCCAGGTCCGAGCGGTTCGGGACGAAGGGAGCATTCGGTCTCCCCGGCTCCTGCGGCCACTGCATCCACACCCCGTCGGGGACGTAGCGCAGCAGGAAGACCCAGACAACCGCGAGCAGCAGCACCCCGGTGACCACGATGACCCCGGCGTAGCTGAGTGTCAGCTTGAGCCTGACGCTCATCCCCGGGCGTCTAGGAATCGACATCGATCCGGTATCCGACGCCCGGCACGGTGGCGATGATCGCGGGCTCGCCGAGACGTTTGCGCAGGGCGGAGACGGTGATGCGTACGGCATTGGTGAAGGGGTCGGCGTTCTCGTCCCAGGCCCGCTCCAGCAGCTCCTCGGCGCTGACCACGCCGCCCTCGGCGGCGGCGAGCACCTCGAGCACCGCGAACTGCTTGCGGGTCAGCGCCACGTAGCGGCCGTCGCGGTAGACCTCACGTCGGAACGGGTCGACCCGCAGGCCGGCGATCTCGCGCACCGGCGGGCGGTTGTAGGCACGCCGCCGGTCGAGCGCGCGCAGCCGCAGCACCAGCTCGCGCAGCTCGAACGGCTTGGTCAGATAGTCGTCGGCGCCGAGCTCGAAGCCGGAGGCCTTGTCGTCGAGCCGGTCGGCCGCGGTGAGCATCAGGATGGGCATCCCGGTGCCGGAGGCGACGATGCGCTTGGCGACCTCGTCACCTGAGGGCCCGGGGATGTCGCGGTCGAGCACGGCGATGTCGTAGGCGTTGACGCTCAACAGCTCCAGCGCCGTGTCGCCGTCACCGGCGATGTCGGCGGCGATCGCCTCCAGCCGCAACCCGTCCCTGATCGCTCCAGCCATCAACGGCTCGTCCTCGACCACCAGCACCCGCATGCTCTGATCCTAGGTTGAGGACATATCGCCGACGTATCCGAAATGCCATACGCCCTGACGACATCCGCGCGGGTTTACTGGCACGGTGACCTTCACTGTCCGACCGATCAGCCCCGCCGAGCACCTCGACCACGTCCGGTCGCGGCGATCGGTCAGCTTCCTGCAGACCCCCGCCTGGGCCGACGTGAAGACCGAGTGGCGCAGCGAGTCGCTGGGTTGGTACGCCGGCGACCGGCTCGCCGGGACCGGGCTGGTGCTGCACCGGCCGGTGCCCCGGCTGGGCTACACGCTGGCCTACCTGCCGTGGGGCCCCGACATCGACTGGGCCGGCGGGCTCACCGTCTGGTTCCCGCCGCTGGTCTCCTACCTCCGAGCGCAGGGCGCGTTCGCGATCCGGGTCGCTCCCCCGGTGCCCACCGACACCTGGAACGCCGCGCAGGTCAAGGAGGGCATCGCCGACACGGAGGTCGTGCGCCTCACCGACATCCCGGGGCGGCCCGACCCGGTCGGCGCCGAGGTGACGCGCTATCTCAGCGACTCCGGCTGGATCCCGCAGAACCCTGAGGACGGGTTCGGGGCGGGGCAGCCCCAGTTCACGTACGAGATCCCGCTGCGCCACCCGGACGGAACCGCCCGGTCCGAGGACGAGGTGCTCGCGGGGATGAACCAGCTCTGGCGGCGCAACATCAAGAAGGCCGCCAAGGCCGGTGTCGAGGTCACCACCTCCGCCGGCGGCGAGGACCTGAAGGCGTTCCACGACCTCTACGTCCACACCGCCGAGCGCGACCACTTCACCCCGCGGCCGCTGGCCTACTTCGAGAAGATGTTCGCGGCGCTCACCGCCGAGGATGACGAGCGGATCAAGCTCTATCTGGCCCGCCACGACGGCGACCTGGTGGCCGCGACGATCTACGTCCGCGTCGGCGCCCACGCCTGGTACGTCTACGGCGCCTCGTCCACCGAGAAGCGGGACGTACGCGGCTCCAACGCCTGCCAGTGGGCGATGATCCGCGACTCCCTGGCCGCCGGCTGCGACGTCTACGACCTGCGCGGGATCACCCCGACCCTCTCCACCGACGACTCCCACGTCGGGCTGATCCAGTTCAAGGTCGGCACCGGCGGGCAGGCGGTGAGGTACGTCGGAGAGTGGGACCTGCCGCTGCGGCCGATCGTCTACCGAGCCTTCGACCTCTACATGAGGAGGCGGGGCCAGTGATGGTGAACGAATCGGGCTCACTCACCTTCACGGGCATCGCCCTGCTCACCATCCTGGCGCTGCCCGTGGCGGTGCTGGCGGTGCCGGTCCTGGCGATGTTGCGCCGGGCGCTCGGTCTCGCGCCGGGCCGGGCATGGCGTACGTCGCTGGCCGAGGTCGCGATCGTCTACGGCACCGTGCCGTTCGTACTGCTGACGATGGTCCCCGGCCCGATGGCCGGACTGGTCGACGGCAGCGTGAGCCTGGTGCCGCTCGAGGACCTGCCGACCATGACGACCGTCGGAGTCGTCGGCAACCTGCTGCTCTTCGCCGCGGCCGGCTTCTTCGGCCCGATCCGCTTCCGGGCGCTGCGCTCGGTGGGGCGGGTCCTGGCCTTGGGCGTGGCTGGCTCGGTGACGATCGAGACTCTGCAGTACACCCTGCGGCTGGACCGGGTCTCCTCCATCGACGACGTACTCCTCAATGCCGGCGGCGCCGCCCTGGCCGCGATCGTGTCGTGGCCGTGGTGGCGCCGCCGGCGACCGCTTCCGCCAAGCTCAGACCAGCGCCGCGGCGACCTGGTCGAGGCGGGCTCCGCGTGAGGCCTTGACCAGCACCACGTCGCCGGGTGCGAGGTGGCTCCGCAGCCAGTCGATCGCGGCGGCGTTGTCGGGCAGGGCCACGGCCCGCTGCCCCGCGCCGTCCGCGATAACGGCGGCGGCTTCGCCCACGGTGAGGACCAGGTCGGCCCGGGTGGCGGCGTACGTCCCGATCTCGTGGTGCGCGTCGCGGCTCGCCTCGCCGAGCTCGAGCATCTCGCCGAGCACGGCGATGCGGCGCCTGGCGTCGATCGAGGCGAGCGCGTCCAGTCCGGCGCGGGTGGACTCGGGGTTGGCGTTGTAGGAGTCGTTGAGGAGGGTCGCGCCTCTGGCGAGGGCGCGCAGCTCCATGCGCCACTTCGAGATCGAGGCGGTGTTCAGCGCGGCCGCGGCCTGCTCGAGCGGGACCCCGGTGGCCAGCCCCGCCGCTGCGGCGGCCGCGGCGTTGAGCGTCCAGTGGGCACCGACGAAGGGGAGCGTCACGACGGCCTCGGCCTCTGCGTGATGAAGGGTGAAGGTGGGCCGGCCGAGCCGGTCCAGGGCGAGGTCGCGCACGCGTACGCTCGCCCGCTCGCCGGCGCCGAAGGCCAGCACCGGACCGTCGGTGAGCTCGCCCATCGCCAGCACCCGCGGGTCGTCGGCATGGAGCACCGCCGTGCCGCCGGTCGCCAGCCCACGCACCAGCTCGCTCTTGGCCACAGCGATTGCCTCGCGCGACCCGAACTCGCCCAGGTGGGCCTGGCCGACGTTGGTCACGACGGCGATGTCCGGCTCGACCAGGCCGGTCAGCTCGGCGATGTCGCCGATGTGCCGGGCCCCCATCTCCAGGACGAGGAACCTGGTGGTCGCGTCGGCGCGCAGCATGGTGAGCGGTACGCCGAGCTCGTTGTTGAACGAGCCGGAGGTCGCGACGGTCGGTGCCTCGCTGGCCAGCACCGCCTCGATCATGTCCTTGGTGCTGGTCTTGCCCTGGGAGCCGGTGACCGCGACGACGGTCATCTCGTCGCGCAGCAGCGCTACGACGTGGGCGGCCAGGCGCTGGAGCGCGGCCTGTGCGTCGTCGACGACGACCGTCGGGAGCGCCGTCGGGCGGGAGCCGAGCACCGCGACGGCACCGGCCTCGGCGGCCTGTGGTGCGTACTCGTGGCCGTCGGTGTGCTCACCCGCGAACGCCACGAAGAGGCCGCCCGGGTCGGCCTCGCGGCCGTCGATCACGGCCGGGGCGCTCACGGTCACCGAGCCGTCGCCGACGACCTTCCCGCCGACCAACGAGGCGATTTCGTCCAAGCTGAGGGGAATCATCCCCTCAGTCTTCGAAATCCCACGTTGCCGGCGTGTATCCGCTAATCGATATACGGACGATAACTCTGCCCCGGTCCGCGATCTACCTATCGTCGGCATATCGGAAATTCCATACGGGCGCGCAACTGCTCCTGAGGTTTGCTGGCGTCGATGATCTACCACGAGCCGACCCTGACGGCGCCGACCGAGCCGATGGAGCAGACCGTGATCTCGCCGACCGTCGGGATCACGGTCTATGGCTGCGCCCCTGATGAGAGCCTGCTTTTCGACTCCTTGGCGCGAGTTCTCGGCGTCTCCCTGAGGACCACGACCGAGCCCGTGTCCGAGGAGAATGCCGCCCTCGCGATCGGAGACCGGTGCATCAGCGTCAGCCATAAGTCGCCGATATCGAACGAGACTCTTCTCGCGCTGCACAAGAGCGGCGTCCGATATATCTCGACGCGAAGCGTCGGTTTCAACCACATCGACATCGACTTCGCGGAAAGCATCGGGATAACGGTCGGAAACGTCTCCTATTCACCGGACTCCGTGGCCGACTACACGTTGATGCTGATGCTCATGTCGGTGCGCCAGGCGAAGTCGATGATCCGGCGCACCGACGCCCACGACTACCGCCCCGCGGCCACGCGCGGCCGCGAGCTGCGCGACCTGACCGTCGGCGTGGTCGGGACCGGGCGGATCGGCGCGGCGGTCATCGACCGGCTGCGGGGCTTCGGCTGCGACGTACTCGCCTATGACATCCGGCCACGGCCCGCGGCCGAGGGGGTGGAGCACGTCGATCTGGACACGCTGGTCGAGCGCAGCGACATCGTCACGCTGCACGCGCCGCTCAGCGCGGAGTCGCACCATCTCCTCGACCGGCGGCGCATCGATCGGATGCACCCCGGTGCGTACGTCATCAACACCGGTCGCGGAGCGCTGATCGAGACCCCGGCGCTCATCGAAGCTCTCGAGGAGGGCCGGCTGGGCGGTGCGGCCCTCGACGTCATCGAGGGCGAGGAGGGCATCTTCTACGCCGATCTCCGGGGGCGGGATATCCCCAGCCGCTGGCTGGCACGGCTCCAGGAGATGCCGAATGTGCTGGTCAGCCCACATATCGCGTACTTCACCGACCATGCCCTCATGGACACGGTCGAGAACTCCATCGTCAACTGTCGTGAATTCGAAAGCAGGTTTCCGCATGTCTAAGGTCAAGGTCGGCATCATCTTCGGTGGCGTCTTCGAGGAGCACCCGGTCTCGGTGAAGTCGGCACAGGAGGTCGCGAAGAACCTCGACGCCGACAAGTACGAGGCCTACTGGATCGGCATCACCAAGAGCGGTGACTGGCGCCTGTGCGACGGCCCCGAGGCGAGCTGGGAGGACGGCGCGCACCGTCCGGTCGTGCTCTCCCCCGACCGCAGCGTCCACGGGCTGCTCGTCCTCGATGAGGGCAGCTACGAGACGATCCGGCTCGACGTCGTCCTCCCGGTCCTGCACGGCAAGCTCGGCGAGGACGGCGCCATCCAGGGGCTCTTCGAGCTCTCCGGGATCCCGTACGTCGGCTGCGACGTGCAGAGCTCGGCGCTGTGCATGGACAAGTCGCTGGCCTACACGGTCGTCGGCGAGGCTGGGATCGCTACGCCGAACTTCTGGATCCTCGGCCCCGGCGACGCCGTGCAGACTTTTGGCGACCCCGGCGTACTCCCCTATCCGGTCTTCGTGAAGCCGGCCCGCTCCGGGTCCTCGTTCGGGGTCAGCAAGGTGACCTCGGCTGGGGAGCTGGCCGAGGCGGTGGCGACTGCGCGGCAGTACGACGAGAAGGTGCTCGTCGAAGAGGGGGTCGTCGCCGAGGAGATCGGCTGCGCGATCCTCGGCAACGGTGGCGAGCTGGTCACTGGTGAGGTCGACCACGTCGCGCTCTCGCACGGCTTCTTCAAGATCCACCAGGAGGACGCCCCCGAGACCGGCTCGGAGAACGCGACCTTCATCGTGCCCGCCGACATCCCGGCCGAGGCCCAGGAGCTGGTCAAGACCGAGGCGCAACGGGTCTACCGCGCGCTGGGCTGCCGTGGTCTGGCGCGGGTCGACATGTTCCTCAAGGCGGACGGAACCGTGGTGCTCAACGAGGTCAACACCCTGCCCGGCCTCACCTCATACAGCCGCTACCCGCGGATGATGGCCGCTGCGGGCATCTCGATGACCGAGTTCCTCGACCGCGCGGTCACCCTGGCACTCGAAGAGACCCCGCGATGAGGGACGGCTTCGGCTTCGTCGACGAGCTGGCGCCGGGCATCCGCTGGGACAGCAAGTACGCCACCTGGGACAACTTCACCGGCAAGCCGGTCGACGGCTACCTGGTGAACCGCATCGTCGGGACGCGCGAGCTGTGCGCCGCGCTCGCCCAGGCGCGCGACAAGGCCGCTGCTCTCGGGTTCGGGATCCTGCTGTGGGACGGCTACCGCCCCCAGCGCGCCGTCGACGCGTTCCTGCGCTGGGCCGAGGAGCCGGCGCCGGACGATGACGAGCGCAAGCTGGTGCACTACCCCTCGATCACCCGCCCGGAGATGTTCGAGAAGGGGTACGTCGCCACGAAGTCCGGCCACAGCCGCGGCAGCACCGTCGACCTGACGCTCTTCTCCTTGGCCACGGGGGCGCTGCTGGACATGGGCGGCGACCACGATCTGATGGACGAGATCTCCCACCACGACGCGGCCGGGGTCTCCCAGGTCGCGGCACGCAATCGATCGCACCTGTGCTCGGTGATGGAGTCATGCGGGTTCAGCCGCTACGAGAACGAGTGGTGGCACTACTCGCTGATCGAGGAGCCGTTCCCGGACACCTACTTCGACTTCCCCATCCGCTGACTGGGGGCTCAGGGACTCAGCCAGCCGTGGACCTTCGAGCGGTTCACCTTCTTCCAGACCGAGGCGAACCGCTCCTCGGCGTCTTCGGCGGCCGCCTCCTCCGCCTCGAGGAGCTCGCGGATGGCGTCGTCGGGCGCTGGGACCAACCCGATCGTCGAAATCATGACGGCGGCGTCGTTGAGGTCGCCGAGGGTCGACTGGATCGACTTGGCGGCCTTCCCGAGGCGCTCAGTGTCCTTGCCGAAGATCGCGCCCAGCGACTCGGCCGCGTAGCGGACCCGCTTGGCCTTCTTGCGCACCTCGTGGAGCCGCCGGCGACGTTCTTCCTCCTCGTCGGTCTGCGCTGCCGCGTCGGCCGCGGCCGCCAGCCGTCGCCAGCTCCGGCGGAGCCGCTTGCGCAGAGCCTTCTTGCCCGGGTCCGCCTCTGACCAGGGCACACCGTCGGCGAGGGCTGCGATCAGCGCACGGTAGCGGTCGCTGTCCAGCTCAGGCAGCAGCCTGGCGCGCCCCTGGGCCTGGCGCTCGGCAAGCGCCGCCCGCAATGCGTCGACACCTGTCGGTCCCGGACCGTGCTGGGCCGCCCAGCGCGTCAGCCGCTTGCGGAGCACCTCTGCGTCGCGTACCTCTCCGAGGAGGGCGCCCAGCCACTTCAGCTCTGCCCGGAGCGGCTCGGACCGCTCCGCGTCGAGGAGCGGGCGGTACGTCGCCAGGACGCTGCGCAGCCTGCGTACGGTCACCCGCATCTGGTGGACCGAGTCGTCCTCGTCACGCAGCACGAGCCGGCCCCAGCGGTGGAGCGCCACCACCTGGTCGCCCCACCATTCGCCGACCGGCTCGCGTGGATGACTCATCCCCACTGTTCTACCGTGCCACGGCGTCCAGGTCACGCTCGGTTCGTCCGGCTGCGGCGTCCTCCGCGCTGACCTTCTCGCGGTGCGGGAGCACGGTCAGGAGCAGACCGAACCCGGCCCAGCAGGCGAGGACGATGAGCGGCACGGTGGTCCCGGCGCCGTCGAAGAAGGAGAAGCCGCGAAGCGCCGACCCGGCCGCGCCCGGGGGCATCAGCTGGCCGAGCCAACCGAACGGCACCATCTCCGGCGCGGAGGTGATCCCCGAGAGCGGGTTGCCGACTAGCAGGATCAGCAGCGCCACGATGCCGACGCCTGCGGGGCCGATGAGGTGGCGCAGGCCGATGATCGGGAGCGCGACAGCGAGGATGCCGAGAGCGACGACTCCGGCGTTGGCCAGGTAGTTGCCCTCAAGGGCTCCGAGCCAGCCCTGCACGACGCCGGTCATCGCGAGACCGCCGCCGATCGCGATCAGGAAGGCGGCCGCGACCCGGTCCCGGGTACGGGTCAGCACCAGCGAGGTGATGGCGCCGGCCATGATGCCGCCGATCACCAGCGGCAGCGCGGACGCACCGAAGACGATGCCGCGCGGGTCGTCCTCCGCGCTCGCGACGACGTCGGTCACCTGGGGCTGGGTGCCGGTCTCGGCACCCATGGCGGTGGCCATCTGAGTGAGCTGCTGAGCGACATTGGCGCTGGCCGCGGAGGCGACCAGGAACTCCGAACCCTGGGGGCCGACCACGATCGCGCCGTACGCCTCCCGGTCCTCGATCGCCTCGACCGCCTCCTCGCGGTCCGCGACGGCGGTGATCTCGAAGGCGTCCTCCCCCGCGTTGGCGGCGAGCTGGGTCTCGATCTGGGTGACCGCGGCCTCGGGGCCGGCGACGACCAGCGGCAGCGACCTGGGCTCCAGCTCGCTGGTGGGCCAGGCGAACGCGGAGATGAGCAACGTGAGCAAGGTGACCAGGCCGAGGCTGACCCCGATCACGGCTTTCACTGACTGGGACATGGTGGGTTCCCTCTCCAAAAAAACGAATGTTCATTCTCTTTGACAGACACTCTCCTCCGTCCCGTCGGATTTATCAAGAATGAATATTCGTTTTCTTTTGAGGTATGCTTCCTGTATGCCGAAGATCAGCGAGGAGCACCGCGCCGAGAAGCGCCAGCAGATCATCGCGGCGACGCTGCGCTGCGTGGAGCGCGACGGCTTCCACAAGACGACTATGGCCGCGGTGGTCAAGGAGTCCGGCCTGTCCGCCGGCTCGGTCTACACCTACTTCCGCGGGAAGAGCGACATCATCCGCGTGATCGCCGAGTCGGGTCTGACGACCATCGCCGAGGCCATCACCAGCTTCACTCCCGACCCGAGCTCCGGTGAGGACACTCCCCCGCCCGAGCGGGCGATCGAGGCCGCGACCCAGCACCTCCTCGACCTCTCCGCCGAGCTCGGCGTCGACCTCCCCCGGATCGCCCTGCAGACCTGGGCCGAGGCCGCCCGTGACCCGGAGGTCCGTGAGCTGATGGCACCCGAGGCGCGCCGCATCCGGGCCGCCTGGCGCACCTACGCCGAAGGCGCCATCGAGGCCGGCCGGTTCCCCCGCGACGCCGATCCCGAGAGGATCGCGATGGTCCTCACCGGCCTGCTGCCCGGCTTCATCCTGCAGCGGCTCATGCTGGGCGATGTCACCCCGAAGGTCTACGCGGCGGGGCTCACCGACCTGCTCGGCTACTCCCAGCGAGCGACCCAGTAACGCACGCCGTAGGGGTCGTCGTCGTAGTCGACCGCCACCGTGCCGACGCTGCGCAGCAGGTCGGCCGCCTCCACGATCGGGCCGACGTCGGCCCAGAGCTCGTCGGCCAGCCCGAGCTCGAGCGCGCCGAGCGCGTCGGGGTCGGGCTTCGCGAGCGATCTGTCCAGCACCTCATCGAACTCGACGGCCCGCGGGTCGAGGTGGCCCGGCGCCTTCTCGCTGCGGCGGGCCGATCCGTTGCCGACGATGAGGTACGCCGCTTCGCCGCTGGTCACCGGAGCCGTGCCGACCTCGGCCAGCAGCGAGGAGGCCACCCGGGCACCCTGCGCACCCGCGATGACGCGTACGTCCTCGCCCAGCCAGGCCACCGCGGCCAGGCAGGCCGAGCGGAGCTCGTGGACCGGGTCGTCGAGCGAGGCGTACTCCGGCAGCAGGGCCAGGCACCCGGGAATCAGCGCCACTCGAGTCACTGCAGCCCCCTGATCGCTCGCTTCGGGCGTCGCCGGCCGGCGATCGTCCAGACCATGTCGACGGTCTGCCGGGTCTCCGGGACCTGGTGGACGCGGTAGATGCGGGCGCCGGCCAGCGCGCAGACGGAAGTCGCGGCCAGGGTGCCGAGGAGGCGCTCTCCAACCGGCACGTCGAGCGTCTCCCCCACGAAGTCCTTGTTGGAGAGTGAGACCAGTACCGGCCAGCCGGTGGCGACCATCTCGCCGAGCCGGCGGGTGATCTCGAGGGAGTGGAAGGTGTTCTTCCCGAAGTCATGGGCCGGGTCGATCACGATCGAGTCCTTCGCGACGCCGGCATCCAGGGCACGCTGGGCGTAGCCGAGCGTCGAGTCGATCGCGTCGCGGACCACGTCGTCGTACTCGATCCGGTAGGGCCGCGTCCGCGGCGTCACGCCTCCGGTGTGGGTGCACACGATCGCGGCGCCGTGGGCCGCGGCGACGTCGACGAGCTCCGGGTCGGCCCCGCCCCAGGCGTCGTTGATGACGTCGGCGCCGGCCGCGCACACCGCGTCGCCGACCTCGGCGCGCCAGGTGTCCACCGAGATCACCAGCGCCGGGAACTCCTCGCGCACCCTGGCGACGAAGTCGACCACGCGGGCCTTCTCCTCCGCGGCACCGATCTCGGCCCCGGGGGCCGCCTTGATCCCGCCGATGTCGACGATCTCCGCGCCTTGGGAGGCCACCAGGCGTACGCGCTCGAAGGCCGCGTCCTCGGCCCAGGTCGCTCCCTTGTCGAAGAACGAGTCCGGGGTGCGGTTGACGATCGCCATCATCAGCGCCTCGTCATCACCGAAGGCATGTCGTCCCAGGCGCAGCATCAGGCGACCATACCGCCCGAGCCGTCGCGCACCGGCGGCCGCTCCAGGAGGCTCACGGACCGGTCGACGACCTTGGTCGAGCCGTCGATCGGGATGTACTGCCGCATCTCGACGTCGTCGCCCGCCGGTCCGGTGCCGAGGCGGCGCGACATCATGCCCACGATCTGGGTGGCCATCAGGCCGAGATCGAAGAGGTCCTGGTGGCTGTGGTCGCGCTGACCGAGATCGACCTGGGCGATCGCGTCCATCCCTCGCATGTCCAGCGTGTCGACGAGGGCGGCGAGCTCCACGCCGTAGCCGGTCGGGACCCGCAGTCGTTCGAACAGCGAGCGCCGGATCGACCACTCCCCCGCCAGCGGTTGGATCAGGTCGCGCAGCGGCCTGCGATGGAGGGCCAGCAGCGGCCGGGCGACGAGCTCGGTGACCCGGCCGCCGTCGAGACCGTGCTCCCCCGGGCGCCGGTAGAAGCCCTTGACCAGCTCGATCGTCGGATTGTTGACAAGGGGGCCCACCAGGCCGCGTACGAAGTGGGTGTCCCAGTCGGTCAGGTCGGCGTCCATGAAGACGATCAGCTCGCCTGTGGTCACGAACTGCGACTTCCACATCGCCTCACCCTTGCCCGGGTAGGAGCCGAGCTCGGGCCGGATCGCGGCCGAGGCGTAGACATCGGCGCCGGCGTCGGCGGCGATCCGCGCAGTGTCGTCGGAGGAGTCGGAGTCGATGACGACGAGCTCGTCGACCAGGTCGGAGGTCTCCATCAGGCTGGTACGCAGCTTGTCGACCAGGCCGCCGACGGTCGCGGCCTCGTTGCGCGCCGGCACCACGAGGCTCACCCGCTGTCCCTGCTTGGCCGCGACGAGGTCGGCCAGCGACCAGTCGTCCCAGTGATGGGTGTTGCTCTCCGACCACGACATGTCCAAACCCTATCGACGGTGTCCTCGAACACCGGACCGATACCCGATCCGTCCGGTTCCCAGCCGTCGCTACTGCGCGTCGTCGTGCGAGCGCGCGAAGGTGAGGATCTCGTCGGTGGCGCCGTTCATCCAGACGTCCTGGCAGGCCTGCGCCATCTCGTCGAGGCCGTCGACGACCGTGCCGAAGACGTTGCCCGGCACCCATCCCTGGTCGCCGTTGATCAGCAGGTTGTTGCGGCCGTAGAAGAGGGCGAGGTCGACGATCTCGGTCATCTCTCCCGGTCCGCGGTCCTCCGGGTAGCCGTAGGACGGGTTGCCGAGGTCGTCGGAGGAGAAGGCGAAGTAGCACAGGTCGCCGGGGATCGGGGTGACCGTCGTGTTCTCCTTGCCCGGCTCCTTCGCGGCGAAGGCGGGCACGAGGTTGTAGATCTCGTTGCGGGCGTACTTGCCGTGGAAGACCTGGCCGCTCAGCGGCAGTGCGTCCCAGACGGCGCCGGCGGTGCGTGGCGCCTCCTCGTCGAGCAGGCGGGCGAGGCAGGAGACACCGCGGCGCTCCAGGGTGACGGTGATGTAGCGGCTCATCGGGCTCCTCGAGGATTGTCGACAGGTCGGACGAACAGCTCACCGCTGGCCCGCTCATACGCCCGCGCCGCGCGCAGCACCCGGGCGTCGTCGTGCCGGGCGCCGACGATCTGGAGGCCGACGGGCAGCCCCGCCTTGGTGGTGCCGCAGGGCACGCTCGCCGCCGGCTGCTGGGTCATGTTGAACGGGTAGGTGTAGGGCGTCCAGCTCGGCCACCACTGCGAGGGCCAGCCCTTGGGCGCCTGCAGCTCCCGCTCGAAGGCGGTGATCGGCATGGTCGGGGTGATCAGCAGGTCGTACGTCTCGTGGAACCGCCCAATCAACCGGCCGAGGTCCATACGGACCGCCGTGGCGTCCAGGTAGTCGGCCGCGGAGCCGCGGCCCTTGGTCTCGATGCCTTCGCGCAGCAGCGGGTCGATCTTGTCGATCGCGCCAGGAGGATAGGCGTCGAGCACCTTCGCCGCACCGCAGAACCAGAGCACCTCGAACGCCTCGACCGGGTCGGTGAAACCGGGATCGATCTCCTCGACCTGGGCGCCCTCGGAGCCGAGCACGCCGACCGCCTCGCGGACCAGCCGCTCGACCTCCGGGTCGTTCTCGACGTACCCGAGCGTGGGCGAGAACCCGATCCTCAGCCCGTCGACGCCGTCGTCCAGGCCGGCCAGGAAGGACGCTCCCGGCGTCGGCATCGCCGACCAGTCGCGGGAGTCGAAGCCGGCGATCACGTCGAGCAGCGCTGCCGCGTCGGTGACGGTCCTGGTCATCGGGCCGGCGTGGGAGAGGGTGCCGAACGGGCTGGCGGGATAGAGCGGGATCAGTCCGTAGGTCGGCTTGATCGTCACCGTGCCGGTGAAGGAAGCCGGGATCCGGACCGAGCCGCCGCCGTCGGTGCCGAGCGCCCACGGGCCCATGCCGAGACCAACCGCCGCCGCAGCGCCGCCGCTGGAGCCGCCCGAGGTCAGGCCCGGGTTCCAGGGGTTGCCGGTGGAGCCGTAGCGGAGCGAGTCGGTGACGCCCTTCCAGGCGAACTCGGGGGTCGTCGTCTTCCCGGTGATCACGGCGCCGGACTCGCGCAACCGTGCGACCGCGGGAGCGTCCTCGGGCCACGGGCCGGCCTCGTCGATGAGCCAGGTGCCGCGGATTGTCGGCAATCCTGCAGTCCACAGGATGTCCTTGACCGAGGTCGGTACGCCGTCGGCGCTGCCGAGCGGGTGCCCGGCCCGCCATCTTTCCGTGGACGCGGTCGCCTGCGCCAGTGCACCATCGGGGTCGACCCGGACGAACGCGTTCACCGCGCCGTCGCGCTCCTCGATCGTGTCGAGCACCGACCGCGTCGCGTCGAGCGGGGTGAAGGCGCCCGAGCGATAGCCGGCCACGAGCTCGGTGGCGGTCAAGGCGCTCAGCTCGCAACCGGAGGCGGTCATCGGGTCCGCTCCCCCTGATCCTCGACGACGAAGCCGCGCTGCTTGTCGACGACGTTCAGCAGCGGCTCGCCGCTCAGCCAGCGCCGGGCGTTGTCGACGAACTGGTTCGCAAGCGCCTCCCGCCAGCCCTCGTAGTCGCCCGACATGTGTGCCGAGACCGCCACCCCCGGCATGGTCCACAACGGGCTCTCAGCCGGCAGCGGCTCGACCTCGAAGACGTCCAAGGACGCCGCCTCGACCGGGCCGTCACGGAGCACGGAGACGAGCGCGGCCTCGTCGACGATCTGCCCGCGGCCGACGTTGACCAGATGGCTGCCCGGTTTCATCGCCGCGAGCACGTCCTCGCTGATCAGACCGCGGGTCTCGTCGGTCAGCGGCGCCGTGATGACGACGTGGTCGGCCCAGCCGACGTGGGCGGCCAGATCGGCGCTGGCGAGGACCTCACTGAAGTCGGGATCGCTACTGCGGGCAGTGCGGCCGGCGCCGCGTACGTCCATCCCGGCCGCGCGCAGCACCCGGGCCGTCTCGCGACCGATCGCGCCGGTGCCGACCACGAGCGCGGTCTCGGCGCTGATCAGCCGAGTCTCGCGGCGCAGCCACTTCCGGGCCGACTGCAGGTCGTGGCTGAGGTGGATGCCCTTGGCCACGGCCAGGATCGAGCCGAGCACGAACTCCGCCATCGCCCGGTCGAAGATCCCGCGGGCGTTGGTGACGACCACGTCGGAGGCGACCAGCTCCGGGAAGAGCAGCTTGTCGACCCCGGCGGCCGCGACATGGAGCCAGCGCAGCGAGCCGGCGCTCGGCCAGGCGTCACGGACGGCCTCGGAGAAGTAGTCCCACAGCAGCAGCGCCTCGGCTCCGCGAAGCGTTTCAGCCAGGCCCGCGGCATCGGTGTAGGTGAGCTCGGCATCCGCCGCGAGCCGATCCATCCCGGCGGGTCTGCCGCCGTCAGGCGGACAGAGGATCGTGATCGCGGGGCGCCGGGACGTCTCCAAGAAAAAATCCTCCGTCGCATCGACACACCTCCGCAATAATCCGAGACTACGCTAGGAGGGCAGATTGAAGATTGTCAACAATCCTAGCGAGGTGCGATGTCTCCGACGGTACGCATCGCCGTGGTCGTTCCCCATGACATGGTGCTCGACCACGAGCTGTGGCGGTGGGCCCCGGCCGACACCTGCCTGCTCTTCAACCGGACGGCCTTCACCGATCGTGCGGTCACCCTCGAGATGGCCGAGGAGATCAGCGAGACCGCGGTCGTCGAGCAGGCCGCGCGCGACCTCTCGGCCGCCGATCCCCTCCTCTATGTCTACGCCTGCACCTCCGGCAGCTTCGTCCACGGACGGCACGGCGAGCGGCGGCTGGCCGCGGCGATGAGCCGAGCCGGCGGCGCACCCGCGATCACCACCTCCGGCGCGGTGCTGGAGTCGCTCTCCGCTCTCGGCGTCTCCCGGGTCGCGGTCGCGACCCCCTACGACGTCGCGCTCGCCGCCCGGTTCGGCAGCTTCCTGGCAGAGGCCGGAATCACCGTGGTGAGCGCCGGCGACCTCGGGCTGGGCCACCACATCTGGGAGGTTCCGTACGAGACCACGCTCGACCTGGTGCGGGCCGCCGACACCGACGCCGCCGAGGCGGTCGTCGTCTCGTGCACGAACCTGGCGACGTACGACATCATCGGCCGGCTCGAGGCCGAGCTCGGGAAGCCGGTGATCTCCGCGAACCGCGCGACCATGGAGGCCGCGCTCCGGATGGTCGGACGCACCCCGCCGGCCGCCGAGGATCTGTGGGGACATGCCTCATGACCCGGCCACCGGTCGTGGGGCTGCTCTATCCCGGCTACGCGGCCGAGGACGACTTCCCGGCGCTCGAGAACGCGCTCGGTGGTGCGATCTGGCTGCCGCTGGTCCACACCTCCATGGGCCGCGACGAGCACACCGTCGAGGCTCTCCTCGACACCGGCTCCGCAGACAGGCTCGCCGCGGGCGCCGACGCGATCGCCGCCCACTCCCCCGACGCGGTGATGTGGGCGTGCACGTCGGGCAGCTTCGTCTACGGCCTGGACGGCGCCGCGGACCAGGCGGCCGCGATCAGCGAGCGACTGGGCGTCCCCGCCTCGTCGACCTCGATCGCCTTCATCGAGGCGGCCGTAGCGCTCGGGCTCGGGAAGGTCGCCGTCGCCGCCTCCTACCCCGAGGAGCTGGCCGGACACTTCAGCTCATTTCTGGCCGCCGGCGGAATCGACGTGGTCTCCTTCGGCGCCAGCGGGATCTTCACCGCCGTCGACGCCGGCCGCCTGGGTCCGGACGCGGTCCTGGAAATGGCCGTGGCCGTCGACGTTCCCGAGGCCGAGGCCGTCCTCGTCCCCGACACCGCACTGCACACGCTGACCTGCATCGATACGTTGGAGAAAGCCGTCGGGAAACCCGTGCTGACGGCCAACCAGGTGACCGTCTGGGAGGGCCTGCGCCTCGCCGGGGCGCCCCGCCCCCTGCCCGGGCTCGGGGCGCTCTTCAGGTAAAGTCGCGGCTTTACATAAACCTCCCGTCACACCCCACGCCACCTAGCCACGTCGCACAGAGAGCGCTAACGTGGCGCGAATTGTTGACAAACCTACAGTCGACACTGCGGGTCAAACGCGGTCCCCAGCCATCAATCACACCGAGCAGGTGAGAAGAAATGTCAGGAACCCCAACCATCCCCTCCAACGAGGCACAGCCCGACAAATCAAAGCTCCGAAGAGCCATCACCGGCTCAGCGGTCGGCAATGCGACAGAGTGGTTCGACTACGGCGCCTTCGCCTACGTCGCGACCGAGATCACCGCCAACTTCTTCCCGGAGCAGGGCTTCACGGGCACGGCTCTGACCTTCGCGATCTCCTTCATCCTCCGCCCGCTCGGCGGCCTCTTCTGGGGCCCGCTCGGCGACCGCATCGGGCGCCAACGCGTCCTTGCGATGACGATCATCCTGATGGCGGCTGCCACATTCTGTGTCGGCCTGCTCCCGACGTACGACTCGATCGGCGTCTGGGCCGTGGTCCTGCTCGTGCTGCTCCGGGTGATCCAGGGATTCTCGACCGGCGGCGAGTACGGCGGGGCTGCGACGTACATGGCCGAGGTCGCCCCCGACAAGAAGCGTGGCTTCTACGGCAGCTTCCTGGAGTTCGGCACCATCGTCGGCTTCACCGCCGCCATCGCCGTCGTCTTCACCACCGAGTCGATCATCGGTGACGCGGCGATGACCGAGTGGGGTTGGCGCATCCCGTTCCTGATCGGTGGTCCGATCGGCCTCATCGGCCTCTACATCCGGACCAAGCTCGAGGAGACACCTGTCTTCCAGGAGCTCGAGGCGCAGGACGCCGTCGAGGGTGGCGCCGGCGCCGCCCTGAAGGACCTCTTCGCGCTGTTCTACAAGCCGATCCTCACCCTGATCGGCCTGGTCGCCGCGCTCAACATCGCCAACTACACGCTGCTCGCCTACATGGCGACCTACCTGCAGGAGGAAGCCGGCTTCAGCAGCTCCGACGCCGACCTGCTGGTCATCTTCGGACAGGTCGCGATGCTGGTCTTCCTGCCGATCGCCGGAGCGCTCTCGGACAGGGTCGGCCGCAAGCCGATGTGGGGCGGCTCCTTCATCGGGCTGATCGTGCTGTCGGTCCCGATGTTCCTGCTGATCGGTCAGGGCTTCTGGCCGGCGGTCCTCGGGTTCACCGTGCTGGGCATCGTCTACGTCGCCCAGCTCGCGACGATCTCGGCGACCTTCCCGGCGATGTTCCCCTCGCAGGTGCGCTACGGCGGCATGGCGATCGGCTACAACATCTCCACCGCCGCCTTCGGCGGCACGGCGCTGTACGTCAACAACGCACTGATCGGCGCCACAGGCGACGTGCTGATGCCGGCGTACTACATGATCGCCGGATCCGTGGTCGGTCTGATCGCGCTGTTCTTCGTCGTCGAGACGGCCGGCAAGTCGATCCGGGGCACCGAGATCCCGGGTACGCCGGAGTCCGAGGCGGAGCTCGCCGAGCTCGACAGTCTCGACAAGACCGTCTGAGCGACGCCCGCGAACGAGCGTGCCGGGTGCGTCCCGAGTACCCGGCACGCTCGGTCGATCCGCTCACCGCCAGCCCGGCCACATGCAATGATTGTCAACAATCAAACTCTTTCTCGGTGACCTATCGGAGACCACGTTGACAGTGACATCGAGCTTCGAGCGCGTGCACAGGGAGTCGACGGCCTCGGTCATCGCTCGCCAGCTGCGTACGGCGATCATGGAGCGCACCCTGCAGCCCGGTGCACAGCTGAGCGAGACCGCGCTCTCGGCCCAGTTCGGCGTCAGCCGCGGCCCGCTGCGCGAGGCGATGCAGCGCCTGGTCCAGGAGGGCCTGCTCCGCAGCGAGCCCAACCGCGGGCTCTTCGTGATCGAGCTCGACGAGGCCGACATCCGAGACATCTACGTGGCCAGGGCTGCCGTCGAAGGTGCCGCCGCCACGATGATCGCCAAGGCACGGGTCCCCGCGGCGCTGCGCGAGCTCCGCACCGCCTGCGACGCGATGACCAACGCCCTCGAGCTCGGCGATCCGGCGGCGCTCAGCGACGCCGACTTCCATTTCCACGACGTGCTCGTGCAGTGCTCCGGGAGCCGGCGCCTGGCCCGGATGCACCAGACCCTGATCGTCGAGACAAGGATGTGCCTGACCGCACTGGAGGGCACCTACCAGCAGCCGCTCGAGCTGGTCGAGGAGCACAACCAGATCGTCGACGCCATCGAGGCGGGCGATGTGAAGCTGACCCTCAAGCGCGTCGAGCTGCACATGGACGAGGCGCTGCGGCGCCTGATCCACGCCGAGGACAACGACGAGGGCTACGTCTAGACCCGTGACAGCATCCGGAGTCGACGCTCGCTCTCGCTCCCGGGCTCGGCCGTGAACACTGTCAGAGCCTGAGGTCGCTCGGGGTCGTGCAGAGTCTGGCCGTGCAGCACGAGCTCGCCGACCTCGTCGTGGATCAGGCGTTTCGCATCGCAGTAGGGCCCGACCACCGGATGTTGGCTCCACAGCTCCTCGAACTCGGGGCTCGAGCGCCGCAGCTCGGTGATCATCGCGTCGGCGCGGGGACACCTGTTGGACGCGGCGGTGTGCGCGAGCTGGGCAACCAGTGCACGGCTGTGCGCGGGATGATCCTCGGTGGGCGTGTGCCGGCGGGCCGCAGGGTCTGTGAACCACCGATAGGCGCGGCTGCGCATCATCCCGGTGTAGCGGGTCTCGTCCCCGAGCAGGGCGACCGCCGCGGGAGTCTGCAGGAGGGTCTCGCCGACCTCGTCGACGATGAGGGCCGTCTCGTCCTGGAGCCGGTCGAAGATCCGCCGCAGGCCCGGGCTGATCCCGGGTTGCGGGTCCGCCGGACGTACGGCTGCATGGCCCGCCAGGCGCTGAAGGTGATCGAGCTCGTCGGAGTCGAGCTGCAGCCCTCGGGCGATGGCCGCGAGCACCTGTGCTGACGGCACCGGACCACGCGGCTGCTCGATGCGGGTGTAGTAGTGCGTCGAGATGCCACTGAGCTCTGCGACCTCGTCGCGCCGGAGTCCTGGCGTCCGGCGGCGACCTCCCTGGGGAAGTCCGACGTCCTCTGGTTGAAGCGCCTCGCGGCGCGTGCGCAGAAACTCTGCGAGTCGTACGCGATTCACGTCGTCCCAACAACGGCAGGCGACCTCTTACTCCCCGCCAGCCTTGTCATGATCGGGCATGGATGGGGTCCTTCGGGCGAAGCACCGTAGTGGCATGACAAGCATCGACCTGACCTATGACGTTCCCGGCCACTGGGTGGCCGGCACCGTCGTCCCCGCGACCACCACGATGGAGATCGTCAGCCCTGTTGACGGGCGAGTGGTCGCCACCGCTCCGCTCGGCACCGCCGCCGATGTCGACCGGGCGGTCGAGGCCGCTCGTACGGCACTTCCGGGTTGGGCCGTCCTCGACCCCGCCGCCCGAGTTGATGTACTGGGAGCCCTCGCGGACGAGCTGACGGCTCGCAGCGAGCGGATCGCTCACGCCATCTCGACCGAGATCGGCGTGCCGATCGTGTTCTCCCGGCTCGCGCAGGCGGCGTTCCCGCCGTTGGTGACCAAGGCAGTCGCCGCCCTGGCCGCCGAGATCTCGTGGGAGGAGCGGGCCGGCAACGCAATGCTCGTCCGTGAGCCCGTCGGTGTCGTCGGCGCCATCACCCCGTGGAACTTCCCGCTCCAGCAGGTCGTGACGAAGGTCGTCCCGGCACTGCTGGCCGGCAACACGGTGGTCCTCAAGCCAGCCGAGACCGCCCCGCTGACCGGACCGATCCTGGCCGAGGCAGCAGCGGCCGCCGGGATCCCCGCTGGTGTGTTGAACATCGTCTACGGCACCGGAAGCGTCGTCGGCGAAGCCATCGCGGCGCACCCTGGCATCGACATGGTGTCGTTCACGGGCTCGACGGCCGCGGGCAGGCGTGTCGCAGCGGTCGCGGCCGACACGGTCAAGAGGGTGGGGCTCGAGCTCGGCGGCAAGACCGCCAGCATCGCGCTCGACGACGCCGACTTCGACGAGGTGGTCGCGGAGACCCTGCAGTACGCCTGGAGCAACAGCGGTCAGGCCTGCGGCGCCTGGACGCGGCTGCTCGTCCCCGCCGCACGACGCGATGAGATCGTGGCGAAGCTGCGCGAGGCCGCTGCCGAGTACACGGTAGGCGACCCTGCCGATGAGGCGACCCGACTGGGACCGGTTGCGTCCGAGGCCCAGTGGCAACGGGTGAACGGCTACATCGAGACGGGACTCGCGGAGGGAGCCGAGCTCCTCGTCGGCGGGCCCGGACGGGTTCCCGGCCTGGAAGGCGGTGCGTTCATCCGCCCGACGATCTTCGCGAACGTCGACCCGGACTCGACGATCGCCCAGGAGGAGATCTTCGGACCGGTGCTCGTCGTCATCGACTACTCCAACGACGACGATGCGGTGCGTATCGCCAACGGCACGCCGTACGGCCTCACGGCGGCGGTGTTCGGGAGTCCCGACCGAGCTCTCTCGGTCGCACGGCGGCTCGAGGTCGGCCAGGTCCATGTCAACGGCGGGGCGTTCACGCCGTTGGCGCCCTTCGGTGGACGCAAGCAGTCCGGGACCGGCCGAGAGATGGGCAAGGCCGGGATCGAGGAGTTCACCGAGCTGAAGGCGATCCTGCTCTGACGTGGCCGCGCCCGCGCCCCGGTTCCGGGGCGCGGGCGTCGGCCAGTCCTCGGCTCACATCGCGACCCCGACGTACTTGGTCTCGAGGAACTCCTCGATCCCGGTACGCCCGCCCTCCCGCCCCAGTCCCGAGGCCTTGACGCCGCCGAAGGGGGCCGCGGGGTTGGAGACCACGCCCTGGTTGAGCCCGACCATGCCGGACTCGAGCGCCTCGGCGACCCGCAGGCCGCGGCGCAGGTCGTTGGTGAAGACGTAGTTGACCAGACCGCACTCGGTGTCGTTGACCGCCTCGACCACCTCGTCCTCGGTGTCGAACGGCGTCAGCGGCGCGACCGGCCCGAAGATCTCCTCGCTGCCCATCTTCGCGGAGGCGGGGACGCCGGTGAGCACGGTCGGCGGGTAGAAGTATCCGGGCCCGTCAGGAGCGGTGCCGCCGGTCAGCACCCGCGCGCCGCCGGCCACCGCGTCGTCCACGAGGGTCTGCACCTTCTCCCTGGCCGCCTCGTCGATGAGCGGCCCTACGCGTACGCCCTCCTCGACGCCACGGCCGACGGGCAGCTCGGACATCGCCTTGGCGAGCCGGTCGCCGAACTCCTCGATGACCGAGCGCTGTACGAAGATCCGGTTGGCGGCCGTGCACGCCTCCCCCGTGTTGCGCATCTTCGCGGCCATCGCGCCCGCGACCGCCTCGTCGATGTCGGCGTCCTCGAAGACGACGAAGCCGGCGTTGCCGCCGAGCTCCATGGACGTACGCAGCACCTGCTCCGCGCTCTGGGCGAGCAGCGCCCGCCCGACCGCCGTGGAGCCGGTGAAGGAGAGCTTGCGGATCACACCGGAGCGCAGCAGCGGCTCGGTCAGCTCACCTGGCCGGGTCGTCGGCAGAATGTTGACAACGCCCTCGGGCACGCCGGCCTCACGCAGGATCTCCCCCAGCGCCAGCATCGAGAGCGGCGTCTGCTGGGCGGGCTTGATGATGCTGGTGCAGCCGGCCGCGATCGCCGGTCCGATCTTGCGGGTCCCCATCGCCATCGGGAAGTTCCATGGCGTGATCAGCAGCGCCGGCCCGACCGGCTGCTTCGTGATCAGGAACCGGGAGCCACCGGCGGGCGCGGTCTGGTAGCCACCCTCGATCCGCACCGCCTCCTCGGCGAAGTGCCGGAAGAACTCCGCGGCGTACGCGATCTCGCCCCGCGCCTCGGCCAGCGGCTTGCCCATCTCGAGAGTCATCAGCAGCGCGAGGTCGTCGATCCGCTCGTGCAGCAGGTCGAAGGCGGCCATGAGCATGTCCGCGCGGGCGCGCGGCGCGGTGGCGGCGAACTCCTTCTGTGCGCCCGCCGCGGCGTCGAGCGCACGGCGGCCGTCCTCGGCGGTCGCGTCGGCGATGGCACAGAGCACCTCCCCCGTCGACGGGTCGAGCACGTCGAAGGTCGCTCCGTCGCCGGCATCCACCCACTGACCTGCGACAAGAAGCCCCTTCGGCACCTCTGCCACGACCCGTGCCTCGTTCGGTTCTCCGCCCATCCCGCATCAGCCTCCAAGGTCAGCATTCGACTGTCCTACTGACAGCCGTCGGACGCTCGCCTACTGTAGTAGCCAGTCGGATTGTCGACAATCAACAGGAGTTCACGGTGGCCAAGCTCTCCCCCATCCTCAAGCAGGCAACTCCGGTCGTGGCGGCTCGCGGCGAAGGCGTCCAGCTCTTCGACGAGGACGACCGCCGCTATCTCGACTTCACCGCCGGCATCGGCGTGACCAGCACCGGCCACAGCCACCCGAAGGTCGTCGAGGCCACCCAGCGTCAGATCGCCAACCTGGTCCACGGGCAGTACACGACGGTCAGGCACCGCCCGCTCCTCGACCTTGTCGACCGCCTCGGCCCTGTCCTCCCCACCGGCCTCGACAGTCTCTTCTTCGCCAACTCCGGCTCGGAGGCCGCCGAGGCCGCGATCCGGCTGGCCCGCCAGGCCACCGGCCGCCCCAACATCGTCGTCTTCCACGGCGGCTTCCACGGCCGGACCGTCGCGGCCGCCTCGATGACCACCTCGGGCACCAAGTTCCGTGCCGGCTTCAGCCCGCTGATGGCCGGCGTCGCGGTCTCTCCCTTCCCCGACGCACCCCACTTCGGCTGGCCGCAGGAGCAGGCGACCGAGTTCGCGCTGCGCCAGCTCGACTACACGTTGCAGACCCAGAGCGCCCCGGCCGACACAGCCGCGTTCCTCGTGGAACCGGTCCTCGGCGAGGGCGGCTACGTGCCTGCCGACGAGACCTTCCTCAACGGCCTGCGCGAACGCGCCGACCGGCACGGCATCCTGCTCATCATCGACGAGGTCCAGACCGGCCTCGGCCGCACCGGCGAGTTCTGGGGCCACGACCACTTCGGCGTACGTCCCGACATCATCATGACCGCCAAGGGCCTGGCCTCCGGGTTCCCGCTGTCCGCGATCGCGGCGAACGAGGCGCTGATGTCGAAGGCCTGGCCCGGCTCGCAGGGCGGCACCTACGGCGCCAACGCCGTCGCCTGTGCCGCGGCGCTGGCGACCCTCGACGTCATCGAGGAGGAGGGCCTGGTGAAGAACGCCGCCGAGCGCGGCGCCGAGCTCCGCTCCGCCTTGGAGCAGGTCGCGAGCAAGCACGAGGCGATCACCGACGTACGCGGCCTGGGGCTCATGCTCGGCAACGAGTTCCGCACGCCTGACGGTGAGCCCGACGGCGCCACCGCCGCCGCGGCCCAGCAGGAGGCTGCCCGGCGCGGCCTGCTGCTGCTCACCTGCGGCGCCTGGGGCCAGGTCGTGCGGTTCATCCCCGCCCTCGTCGTCGACTCCGCGGCCATCGACGAGGCCGTCGGCCTCTGGGCCCAGTCCGTCGACGCCGTCCTCGGCTGACCACAGGGATCACGAGATGACGTACGACCTCGAGCGACTGCTCCGCTGGGAGCAGGCCGGCGCGACCTGGGAGGCGATCTGGCCGCGCGCCGGTGAGGTGACCATCGTGCTGTGCACCTGCGACAGCGGCGAGGAGGTCGACCGCTACACCTCGGCGGCGCCCGACCTGCTCGACCACGTGAGGAGTCACTCCGAGGAGTGATAACCGGTTGCCCGCGGCGTACGCGTTCTCGAATGATGGTCGGATGACTCCGACCGAGGTGTGGCCCCTGTTCGGCCTGGTGATCCGGACCCCGCGCCTGGAGCTGCGGCTGCCGACCGACGTCGAGCTCGCGCGGCTGGCACAGGTCGCCGCAGACGGCGTGCACGAGCCGACCCAGCGGCCGTTCCTGACCCCGTGGGCCGAGCGGCCCCCGCTGGAGCGGGCCCGCCACGTGATGCGCGGCGCCTGGTCCAGCCGGGGCGAGTGGAAGCCCGAGGACTGGAGCCTGGGGCTGGCCGCCTTCCTCGACGGCGACCCGATCGGGGTCGTGTGGGTCTCGGCGAGCGAGTTCGCCACCCGACGCGAGGTCAGCACCGCTTCCTGGCTCGGCATCCGACACCACCGCCGCGGTTTCGGCACCGAGGCCCGCCTCGGCGCCCTCACCCTGGTCTTCGACCACCTCGGCGGCGCCTACGCCACCTCCGAGGCCTTCCCCGACAACGCCGCCTCCGTCGGGGTGTCGACCAAGCTCGGCTACGAGCCCGACGGCATCTCCCGCGACGTACGCGACGGCGAGGTGCTCGTCTCCCACCGCCTCCGGCTCGGCCGGGAACGGTGGGAGCTCAACGACCGCAGCGAGATCGAGGTCAGCGGTCTGGAGCCGTGCCTGCCCCTGTTCGGCGCCGCGTAGGCCGGCTCAACCGAGGAAGCAGAAGACGAAGACGGCCACGCACAGGACCAGCGACCCCGTTGCGTTGAGGACGAAGTTGCGGCCGAAGTCGCGAGCCCGGACGTGGGCCGAGACGGCGAGCACGAAGTAGACCACCAGCGCCGCGCTGGTCAGCGCCCCGACGTACGGCACCCACAGCCCGGCGACCAGACCGGCGGTGGCGGCGACCTTGACCCACGGCATCACCGGCCACAGCTCCCGCGGCAGCCCGACGTCGGTGAAGCACTTGGCGATGAAGCCGACCGGTTTGAAGCACATCGCCGCGTCGCCGATCTGGATCACCGCGAGCAGCACGACCGGCCACCACGGGTCCGGAAGATCGTTGACGTACGCCTCGACGACCCCGCCGAGATCCTCTTGTCCTGCCGCGTACATCCCGGTGGCGACAAGGGTGGCCAGCGAGAGCGCGAGACCACCGGCCGCACGGCCCAGGCTCCGGTCCCCCGCCCGCAGGTGCGCCCCGATCGCGAGCACGAAGAAGACCACGAACCCGGCGGCCGCGACGATCCCGACCGCCGGGACCGCCAGCCCGACGAGCAGGCCCAGGAAGCCCAGCGCGTAGGACGCCCCGATCGGGAACCTCAACCACTCCAGCGGCACCGAGAGCCGTTGGGCCTCGGTCACCGGTATCCGGTGACCGGTCAGGTTGAGCACCGCCCCGCCGAGCGCGGCGATCGAGGCGACGAGGGTCAGGGTGAGATAGGTAGCCGTCATGGCCATCCAGACACCGGCGGCGCCGCGGCTGTGACGCTGACCTACCTGCTCAGCAGCCTCGCGATCGCGCCGAGCCCCGCGAGCCCGGCGTCACGGACCGCCACCACCGGGCCGTTGTCGACCTGGCCGAGCACCCCGACCAGCCGGGAGGCCCGCACCAGCCGCTGGGTCGCGGGCCGCCGGGTGCGGTCGTACGCCACCAGCGCACTCTCGATGCGGGCGTGGCCGGCGAGCTGCGCGGCCAGGACGGCAGCGTCCTCGATGGCGGCGCAGGCGCCCTGGCCGAGGTTGGGGGTGGTCGCGTGCGCGGCGTCACCGAGGAGCACGACCCGCCCGTGGTCGAACCGCTTCAGCGGCAGCCGCAGGTCACAGATGTCTCCGCGGAGGACAGCGCTCGGCGGCGTCGCCGCCAGCAGCTGCGGGATCGGCTCGTGCCAGTCGCCGACGAGCGCGGTGACGTCGGCGTGGTGGTCCCTGCCGGTCTCCCCCGCCGGCCGGTTGGCGGTCACGAACCAGTACGTCCGCCCATCCACCAGCGGGACATAGCCGACGCGCACCCCGGTCCCCCAGGTCTCGCCTCCCGTGGTCGACGCCTCACCCGGCACCGGCTCCGCGGTGACCCCGCGGTAGGCGGTGTAGCCGGCATAACGTACGTCCTCGCGCTGGTGCAGCTCGTTCCTGATCGTGCTGCGGATCCCGTCGGCGGCGACCACGACGTCGGCCGGACCGCGACCGTCGATGTCTTCGATGTCGTCGAGATCAGCCAGACAGGTGACGGTCACCCCGGTGCGTACCTCGATCCCGTCTCGCGCCTCCAGCTCGCTCACCAGCGCCTCGTGCAGCCGCGCCCGATGCACCATCACCGGGGTCCGCTCGGCGGCGTCGGCACCCACCTTCGCCAGCCAGCGCCCGTCGGGCCGCCGCAACCCCGCCTGGATCGCCGGCCGGGTTCCGCCCACGAGCCGATCCGCGACCCCGAGGTCGGCGAGGATCTTCCATGCCCGCGGCCAGATCGAGAGGCCGGCGCCGACCTCGCCCAGCTCCGGCGCGCGCTCCAGCACGGTCACCTGCCACCCCACCCGGGACAGCGCGAGCGCCGTCGTGAGCCCGCCGATCCCCGCACCGACCACCAGGGCACTCCGGCTGCTCGTCGATCCATTCACGACGCGAATCTAGCCGACGTCGCCGACCTCGGCCCGGGCCGACGAGCTCGTACGTCTCTACTGCACCCTGGGCGTCCAGTCTGCGCCCGGGATGCCGCCCTGCGGCAAGGTGAAGGTGTATCCCTCGGCGAGCTTCTCCGGGAGCACCGTCTCGACCGCGTCGACGGTGTTCTCGCGGTCGCCACCACCGTCGTGGGCCAGAGCCACCGCACCGGGCTGGATCGCCGCGCGGAGATTGCTCGCGAGCGTCTCCTCGGACAGGTCGTTGCCGTCCCAGTCGAAGATCACGTTGCCCAGCCCGAGCGGCTGCATGCCGAGGGATGCGGCGACCCCTCCGGTGTTGCCCCAGCTGCCGTTGGGAGCCCGGAAGTAGGGCACCTTCTGAGCCGGGTTTCCCAGCGCCTCTCGGATCGTCGCGAGGTTGGCCCTGAGATCCCGCTCGACCTGGGCGTGCGACCAGCTGCCCATGTCGGCGTACGACGTGGAGTGGTTGCACAGCGTGTGGCCCGCGGTGACGATGCGTCTCAGGAGCTCGGCGCCGCCGGGAGCGGTGATGTTCTGGCCGATGACGCAGAACACCGCGGTGACCTGGTGAGCCGCCAGGATCTCCAGCAAGCGATCCGTCTCGCCGGGGTTCGGGCCGTCGTCGAAGGTGAGGGCGGCAACGTTGCCGGTGCCCCTGGCGGCGGCGAGCGGCGTTGACGTCGGACGGACCGCGCCTCCCGGCACGAACCCGGGGTCCTGGATGACAGTCATGACGAACTCCTTCGAAATCGTTGTCGAGCACGATCGAGGCATAGCTGATCAGTGTCAAGGGTCGAGCCGTTCCCGCACGTCTGAGTACTCGCACTCATGCGCCCCGCAGCCCGATCAGCGAGGCTGGAGACATGAAGCTCCTCGTACGCCTCGCCGTGATCCTCGGCGGCAGCCTCCTGTTCTCGATCGTGATGACCAACCTCTTCCCGACCGAGGACGCGAACATCGGCGCCGGCCTGATCTACTTCGCGCTGCTGCTCACCGTCTCGGGAATCTGGGGGCTGTGGGACGGCCACCACGCGAAGGCCCTCCCTCCCGTCTTCGTCCGCTGGGCGCTGATCGCCGGCGTGGTCGGGCTCAGCGGCCCGTTCCGGATCTGGTTCGAGGAGGGTCGCGACTTCGGTGTGCTGTGGAGCGACCTGTGGAGCCTGACCCCGTTCCTCGCCGGCCTCGTCCTCGCTCCCGCGGCGGTCGGGATCGGCATCGGCTACGCCCTCAACAGCGGTAGGAGGCTCACGCGGAGCACGCCGCACCACACGTCCCTCTAGGCTCTCCCCAGCAACCGACCCAGGAGGAGCCCAGATGACCACCTTCCGTGAGGCGATCGAGGCCAAGGACATGGACGTCGTGGAGGCGATGCTCGCCGACGACGTCGTGTTCACCAGCCCGGTCGCGTTCAAGCCCTACCCCGGCCGAGCGATCACCGCTGCGATCCTGCGCGCCGTGGTGAAGGTGTTCGAGGACTTCACCTACGTGCGTGAGATCCACGACGGCGTCCACCACGCCTACGAGTTCACCGCCAAGGTCGACGGCCTCGAGCTCAACGGCTGCGACTTCCTCACCTACGACGACGAGGGCCGGATCGTCGACTTCAAGGTGATGGTCCGCCCGCTGCGTGCCGCCGAAGCCCTTGCCACCCGGATGGGCGAGCAGTTCGAGGAGATCAAGGCCGCCGCCATGCAGGGCTGAGGCCGTCAGTCGACGGGTCGCCCCTGCCGCCGATCCTCGAGCCGCTGCTGTGCCTCGGGCAGGAACTTCAGGCACGGTGCGTCCGCCTCGGGGTGCTTCTGCGTGAGGTGGAAGATCCATCGGTCCATGGCTGCCATGAAGCCGTTGTCCTCACCGGCACGGTAGGTCGCCCACTTGATCCTGTCCCTGACGACGCACTCCGTGCAGGTGATCTTGTAGACGAAGTGCTCCTGCGCGTCGAGGTCGATCCTCACCGTGGCCAGGGGCCCGGCCTGCGAGGCTGCCTTCCGCTCACGAGCGGACCTGCTCGCTGTCATGCTGCACCTCGTTCTGATCGGGAGACGAAGCCTACGTCAGCCGCGCCGGACAGTTCGCCTCGGAGTCTGCGCGACGTGGGGTTCAGGCGCGAGTGAGATAGCCGGCCAACGCAGTGCGGAGCTCGGCCGTGAGCGCATCCCGGGTTGCCGGGTCGGGAGCCTCGGTGATCAGCGGCATCATCCCGCGGACGATCTGGATCGCGACGGTGGCGATGCGATCGACATCTGCCGGCTCACGCTCGGTCATGAACCGTGCGATCAATGTCGCGACCGTCTGGTGCATGGCCTGCTGGACCGGAGCGACGGCCTCGCGCATGTCGGCCGGAAGGTCGGATCGTGCGAAGAGGGCTTTGAACCCGGGGTGAGCGAGGTTGAACTCGACCAGCGGACCGACCACGGCGTCGATCGAGGCCTCGATCGACGCCTCCTTGCCGACGTCCATGATCGTCTGGCGCACACCGGAAAGCTCTGCGGCGTAGTGCTCGCTGAGCACGCGGGCGATGTCGGCCTTGCTGCTGAAGAACTGATAGAGCGAGCCCGGCGAGATCCCGGCCTCGGCCGCGATCGCGTTCGTCGTCGCCCCATCCGGTCCGCGTTCGGCGAAGACCACCGCAGCTGCACGCACGATCTCGCGCATGCGCTCTTCCCCGCGCGCCTGCCGCTTGCGGCGTGTCCGGATCGGAGCCGCAGGATCGGTCATCGTCGCCCTTCCTTGAAATATACGAGTAGATGCTCGTATATTTATCGCGAGCACCTACTCGTAAAACTAGCAGGGAGAGCGCGACAATGGTCGAGCCGATCCGCGAATTGACCCCCACCTCCGCCCCCACCCCCACCGCGCCGGCATTCCGCTCGACCTGGCTGGCGAAGCTGGGCCGCCTTGTCGCCCGTCGTCCCGGATGGATCCTCGGCATCGCGATCAGCGCGTTGCTCGTTCTCGGGTTCATCGCCTCCGGGGCGATGTCATCGTTCGTACTGTCTCGCTGGGAGGTGCCCGGCACCGAGTCGGTGGCAGCACAGGACGAGCTCACCGAGCGCTTGGGCACCGGCACCGCGAACGTCATCCTGCTCGTCGAGGCGACCGGCGGATCGGTCGATGATCCCTTGGTCGAGCGGGAGGCCATGGCAGTCTCCGCCGACCTCGCCGATGAGTCGCGAGTGGCGGAGGTCTGGTCGTACTGGTCGAACGGACGGGACCCTTCCATGCGCAGCGACGACGCTGGCTCCGCGGTCGTTCTCGCCCACGTCGCCGGCGACGCCACGAGTGCGCGCGAGGTGATCGCCGAGTTGATCCCCGCCTACACAGTCGACGGTGAGGCGATCAAGGTACGCGTGGCCGGCGGAGAGGCAGCCTCGACTCAGATCAGCGAGCAGGCGGCGCTCGACTTCGTGCGCGCCGAGCTGATCATCCTTCCGCTGATGTTCGTACTGCTGCTGATCATCTACCGCCGGCTCAGCTTTGCGCTGCTCACTCTCGCTGTCGGTGTCTTCGCCGTGGTCGGCGCGCTGGCCGGACTCCGCGCCCTGACCGGCGTGACCGAGATAGCCTCGTTCGCCGCGAACATCACCCTGGTCATGGGCATCGGCTTGGGCGTCGACTACAGCCTGTTCGTGATCTCCCGATTCCGCGAGGCCCTCGGCGCAGGGCGGTCGGTTCCGGAGGCTCTGGCCGAGACCCTGGACACCGCCGGACGTACGGTGATCTTCAGCGGCCTGACGGTCGCGGCAGCGATGTCGATGCTGTTCTTCCTGCCGTACGACTTCCTGCGATCCTTCGCATGGGCCGGCGTCCTCACCGTCCTCGCGGCGGGCATCGGTGCCATCGTCGTTCTGCCCGCCGCGCTCGCCGTCATCGGCGCGCGAATGACCCGGCGCGGTCGCACTCTGCCGGCCGCGAGGCCGATCGAGTCCGGGCGCTGGTACCGGCTGGGGCAACGGGTGATGGATCGTCCGCTCGCCTGGGGCGGGATCGCGCTGATCTGCCTGATCGCGCTCGCTGCGCCCGCTGCCGGGGTGCAGATCGGAGTGCCCGACGACCGCGTGCTTCCTCCAGGTCATTCCGTACGCGACACGTACGACGAGCTGCGGGCAGGTTTCTCGGCCGAACCCAACGACGCTCTTCAGGTCATCAATACCGGCCCCGCCGTGGGCCCCCAGGACATCGTCGAGTACGCGATCGAACTCTCCACCGTGGACGGGATCGTGCAGGTCAACTCCCCCGCCGGGGTCTTCGCCGACGGCACCCGCATCGCCGCTGCACCCGACCGCCTCGACCAGGCCGGCGGGCAGCGTCTCGAGGTGGTCCCGTCACGCGCTGCGCTCGACGCCGGCGTCCCGTCCGAGCTCGTCGACCAGGTGCGTTCCCTGGACAGCCCCTTCACCGAGCAGGTGGTCGGGGGTGACCCGGCGGAGCTGGTCGACTTCCGTGACGCACTGATGGAGCGGCTCCCGCTGGCCGGCGTCTTGATCCTGATGGTCACGTTCGTGCTGCTGTTCCTGTTCAGCGGCAGCCTGCTGATCCCGCTGAAGGCAGTGCTCCTGAACATGGTGAGCATCGCCGTGATGTTCGCGGTGCTCACCGTCGTCTTCCAGAACGGGATGTTCGCCGATCTCCTCGGCTTCACCCCGATCGGCACCCTCGACCCCGCGTTCCCGATACTCATGTTCTGCGTCGTCTACGGGCTGTCGATGGACTACGAGGTGTTCATGGTCTCCCGCATCCGCGAGGAGTACGACCGAACCGGCGACAATCGGCAAGCCGTGCTACTCGGCCTGCAACGCTCCGCCCCACTGATCACGGCAGCCGCCGTCACTCTCGCGGCATCCTTCGCCGTCTACGCCTCCGGCGAGGTCATGTATCTGAAGATGATCGGCATCGGTACGGCCGTAGCCATCCTCGTCGACGCCACGATCATCCGCGGTGTCCTCGTCCCGGTGGCCATGCGCCTGGGCGGCAACGCCAACTGGTACCTGCCGCCCTGGCTGAACCGCATCTTCGGCCGCCTCAGACTCCGCGAGTCGTGACCGGTCAGCAGGCGGTGACCACGTCGAAGCGGCCGCCCGCCGACTCCTGCAGGGTCGTCACGGTGGCGTCGCCCTGTCCCAGATAGTCCTCCGACACCTTCGCGTAGAACGGGTTGTAGGGGTTGGTGCCGTAGGAGTGCGCGCGCCCGGCGGCCTCGTGCTGGGCGTTGGTCGCCGAGCCGCAGTAGAGGCCCGGCTCGGTCGGCGGGTCGGTGGGCTCCTCCGTCGGCGGGTCGGTCGGCTCGGTGCCCCGCTCGACGCGGCGGTTGTTGTCGAAGAAGAAGTCCGTGACGTACGCCGGGTAGTCGATCGAGTTCGTCGTGACGTACGAGCCACCGGGGCCGCCACCGGCCGGCCAGTTGTGTCCCATCCCGGTGTTCTGGATCAGGGATACGCGCGGACCGGTGCCGTCCGACCACAGCGTGCCGGAGCCGGCTGTGTTGTTGCCGGCCAGTCCCGACAGCGAGAACGACGACTGCGACCCGGCGCCGTAGATCCCGGCCATGACCTGCGCGTTCAGGGTGTTGTAGCCGGGCGCGACGGTGGGATCGTTGGAGCCGTAGATCACCGAGGTGAGCTGGCTGCCGAACCCCGAGGAGGCGGAGCCGGCGAACGTACGGCAGGTGTTGGTGACCTGCGACTGAGTCACCGCCACCGAGCCGATCTGCCCCGAGGTCGTCCCGACCGAAGGGCCGGCGTTGATCCCGATCCCGGCGAACACGTCGGGCGCGAGACAGCCCATCACCATCGTCTCGCCGCCGCCCGAGGACAGCCCGGACAGATAGACCTGGTCGGGATCGATGTCCAGGGCCGGATCGGCGAGCAGGTCGCTGACCAGCTGGAGGAGGTTGTCGTCGTGCCGCCCCGGCGAGGTCCGGGAGTGGTTGCTGTCGTAGTAGTCCCAGCAGCCGAGGAGTACGCCGCCGTTAGGTGCCGCGGGGACCGCCACGACCATCCCGCGGGCGTCCGCGGTCGCGGCCCAGTTGCCGCCGTCGCGCAGGGCGGCCGAGGTCTGGACGCAGCCGTGCAGGTTGACCATGAGGGCACGCCCGGTGCCGAGCGTCGGAGCGGTGCTGGGAACGTACAGTTGGGTCGTCATCCCGCCCGCCGTCCTCGCCGACCACGTGCCGGCGGCGGCCGCGGGTTCGACGGGTGGCGCTACCGCGATGGCTGCTCCGGCGGCCAGCACCAGGCCGAGGCCCGCGAGCGCGGCGCCGATCCGTTGCTGCCGAAGCCTGGACGAGATCCGAAACCCGAGACCCATGACCGATCCTCCTGAGCGAGACCAGCCCGCCGCCTCCCGGCAGGCAGACCGACCGTAGATGTGACGCCCGCCACAGGTCTATGTCGACGCGGACCACAATCCGGTGCACGGACGTGTCGATCCGGCGCCGGTCACCGGTAGAGCTCCTCGTCGATGCTCGCCAGCCGCGACGGGTGGACCCGCTCCCCCAGCCCGTAGAACTGCTGAAAGCTCATCACCAACGGCCGCCAGCGATCAGGATCGATCCGGTGCTCATGGCCATCGAGACGCAGCTCCCGGGCGACCCGCACCGCGGTCACCGCGACCTCGACGGCGAGCAGCTTCGGCTCACCGAGCTCGTGGAGCGCCGCCACCGTCCCCTCGATGTGCACCGGGCATTCCGCCACCGACGTCGGCAGCACCGTGTCGGATCCGTACGCCGTCAACCCGGCGTGCGCGTACTTGTCGGACACGTGCACATACCCGCGCTCGGCCTTCGCCGCCGACATCGCCGCATTGCCCGTGGTCAGCGCGAGCCGGTCGACCTGGGTGACCAGGTCGACGCTGGGGAGGTTGAGCACGATCTCAGGCCGCTCCCTCACGTTGCGCGCCGTCTGCGATGACCCGCCGATCCCGAGGACCGCCGTACGTCCCAGCCAGAAGACCGACGACATCGGCATCAGGTTCGTGGTGCCGTCCTCGTTGAGAGTGGAGAGCAATACCACCGGCGTACCGAAGTAGAGGATGGCCGGATCGATGTCGACATGCGTACTCATGCCTCGAAACTAGAACGCCTAATCGGCGACTTCCGGCGGGTATCCGACGACGCAGTCAGGGACGGCGAGTGAATCGAATCGTGCCATCGGGTAGTCGCTCATGGACGTACGCCGGGTTGTGCGCCAGGCGGTGATGGTGGGGACACAACAATGCGCCGTCTTTGAGATCTGTTTTTCCGCCGGCGGCCCAGGGTTCTAGATGATGCGCGTCGCACCATTCCGGCGGCATGTCGCAGCCCTCGGCTTGGCAGCACTTCTGCTGCAGCCGAAGTGCTTTGCGTTGGATGGGCTGGAAGAACCTGCTGCCTCGGCCGGCGTCGAGCACTTCGCTGTCGCCGCCGAGGACCCAGGGGATGATGGTGGCGTTGCACGCCATCCTCCGGGCCTCGGCCGCGGAGATGGTGGTGCCGTTGTTCTCGTCGTAGCCCAGGGTGGCGATGCCGAGGTCTTTGCGGAGCTCCTCGAGGCTGATCACCACGTTGATGGTGGTGGCGTCACCGCCGTGCCTAGGCAGCGAGGCCGGGTCGATGGTCTCCAGGAGCCGGGCGAAGCCCTGGCCCATGAGCCGCTCCCACGGGGGCAAGGGCGCACCCTTGCCGACGAGTTGCTGCTTGCGGGGTTGAGCCCAAGCCTCGACCAGCCGCTTGAACCTCATCCCGATCGAGACCGGCAACACACCATCGAACCCAACGGTCCCGTCGTGGTTGTCCCACACCCGCAACGCGGTCTTCTGCTGGGCACGCTCTTCCTCAGCCAACAGTGCTTTGGCTTCGGCGTCTTCGAAGCGGACCGGGTCAACCTCGGCCAGGATCCGCATGCCGACGATGTGGAGTTCGTTGGAGGTCAGGTGGGTGGCGTAGTCGACCAGCAGCTTCTCGGCCAGGACCAGGTCCTCGGCACTGGCGACCGGGTCGGTCTCGATCTTGTCGAGCGCCTTGGTGATCACCTTCGCCTTGTCCTCAGATACGACACCGTCGGCGAGACCGGCGGCGACGAGGTCGTACTTCGCGACACCAGTTGCGAGCTTGATCTGCGACCGCGCGGTGGCCTTGTCGACCAGTAGCTCAGCGCGCATCCACGCGGAGGCGTCTTTGGCGCCGGTCTCCTCGGCGATATCGCTGGCAGACGCGAGCACCCGCAGTTTCAACGCGGCTTGCTGGGCCTGGAGCTTCTCCAACCGCTCCAGCAGGTCCTTCTTCTGGCCCGTGCGCCAGTAGGCGGGGTCGGTGGCCAGCAGCTCTTGGAGGGCGGTCTCGATGGCCTTCAACGCAGCGTCGATCGCGTCGCCGGGGTTGGTGCCCCAGTGGTCGATCGAGCGGCCGAGACTCATCGCCGTCCTCCCCTTTCAGAGGTGTGCTGTGATGGGTCCGATTCTACGCCGCCCGCCCGGCTCTGGCCATCTATTTTCCCTGGTCAACCACCGTTTTCGCGGTGAGCGAACGGCCTCGCATCTGTGGATGGTAAGTGGCCCGAAGGGCCACCCTCACGCCCCATCAACGCCAACCCGAACGCGCAAGATTATCTCCGCGCCACACCCCGGCCGCCGCCCCGATAGCCAGCCAAATCTTTTCTCGATCTGGTCCGGAGTCCAGGACCGCGAAGCGGCCGGCGAAGCCGGCGGGCCGAAGGCCCGTCCTTGACGCCGGATCGGATCGAGAAGATCCTCCAAGAACGGGTCGGCGGCCCACCCCAACCCCGAAGAAAGTCCGGAGCAAGCGCCCGATCACCCTTCCCAAGCCCTCCAGATCGCGTCCAGCAAAGCCCGAACCTCCTCGCGCCGTTCCGCGTCGGACACCTCGATTTTGTCTCCGGCGCTGCGGAAGGTGACCTCCCGCCCCTGGTCGTCACGGACGGTGACCAGCGTCCCGAAACCAGCGAGCGGCTTGATCACCCGAACCATGTCGGGCACCTCATCGACGGCCACGGTCACCGAGAGGTCGTCATCAGCCAAAGCGAACGGCGCGTACGCAGCCAGCCGCGGAGCCGCAGCAACCCGCTCAGCGACCACGTCCGGGGGTCCGGCAATCTGGTATCGCTCATCCCCGGCGACGGTGCCGGATATCGAGATCCGGCTGAGACCGGCGGCCTCGGGCTCCCGTGCAACCTGCTGATGGATGGCGACGACATCGTCCAGCTCGACGCCACCGATCTGGAGACCGCGAGCATCGCTGCTGACCGACCCCACCGACGAGAGCGCAGCGAGATCGAGGACGAGCTGAGCAGCGGGGACGTCCCGGCTCCAAGCGTTGATCTTGCCGCCGCTGACGCTGACGCGTTGACCGGGCGTCTGGCGCGCGAGCTCGTCGGCCGCAACCACATCCTCGCCGCGACTCATCTCCAGCACCAGCGAGCCCGGCCTGATCGCATAGCTCACGACGTCGAGCCGATCCCGGATCTCGCGGAGGCCAGCGATCGGGTCCGTCATCGAAACCGCTTCAGGCAACGTGTCGACGTGCTCCCAGTAGTCGGCCGCGTCGGTGACGCTCTGATCCTTTCCGTGGGCCACTAGCACACCGGCGCGCTCACAGCCCGGCGTCGCGGCCCGGAGCGCAACCAGGCCCTCATAGACAGCCACCGGATCCGTACTCGCCTGCGCCTCGACGACACAGGCCTGTGACCCGGCACCGTAGGCGATCGTCGCGCTGCCCAGATCGGTGCGCTGCCGCACCTCGTCGAGCAACCGCAACCCGCTCGCGTTGCTCTCCTCCGATGGGCTCACCTGGAGATCGACGCGGTCTATCCCGAGAGTGAGCTCGTAGTCGGGACTCTCCCCGGACACGTAGGGCTCGAGGATCGCGGCGATCTCAGCGGCCCGCGCCGTGCTGATCCCGTCCTCCAGGACGATGGTTCCGCTGGCGTCACCCGCAAACGGCAGCACGTTGTTGCCCCCGACCTCCACCCGCACGATGCCATCGACACCCTCGAGCCGCTCGCTCAGCTCATCGGCCAGCTGGTCGCCCCGGTTGGCCGCGCACGACGACGCCATCAGCGCGATGGCGAGCGCCATGACGACAGTGCGAGTGCTCACAAAGCTTCCCTTCGGTCCCGAGATATGGGTCATCGCTGCTCAGCGCTCGCTCTCGGACCACGTACGCAACCGAGCGACGATCGCGTCGATGGCCCCGTCCTGAAGTGCACGCCCGAAGACACCGTCGTTGAACCGCTCACCACGAACGTAGACCGTAGCGAGCCGAGCAGCGTCCGCGACCGGCGCGGCAGCGAGCAGCGAGGGGTCGGAGAGATGCGGGTTGCCGCGCATCCATTTCATCCAGTCGATAGAAGCACCAGGGAGCGAGCGATAGAGCTGACGGACTTGGTCGCTGTAGGCGGGATACGGCATCTGGATCGCGCCGCTCTCGGTCTTCTGCCCGCCACCCCAGGCGAAGTCACGGTCCTCAGCGGTCAGCGCATCGGCGGCCTCGAAGGCCTCACGCCACCTCGACTCCGGCACGCTCCGCAGCTCAGCCTCGACCTGGGCATCGGAAGGATCGAGGGCCTCGCGGGCGCGGTCGAAGGTGTCGTACGCCTTCTGGTCGAAGAGCACGACACGCACCTCGTCGACAGAGGTCGGGGTCCGGGCGAGGGTCCACAGGGAGACGTACGCGGCCTCCTCGAGCGGGTAGCGGTAGACGCCGGTCGAGATCGCCGGGAACGCAACCGTGTGCGCCCCGAGCTCGTCGGCCACCCGGAGCGACTCACGGAAACACGAGGTCAGCGGGGCACTGTTGTCCTGGCCGTCGGTGTAGACCGGCCCGACCGTGTGGATCACCCACCTCGCAGAAAGGTCGCCGGCGGTCGTCGCGACCGCCTGCCCCACAGGTAGACCGCCGCCGAGATGTCCGGCCCGCAGCCGCCGGCACTCCTCGAGGATCGCCGGGCCGCCGCGCCGGTGGATCGCCCCGTCCACCCCTCCCCCGCCCAGCAGCGAGGAGTTGGCGGCGTTCACGACCGCGTCGACCTGTTGTTCGGTGATGTCCCCGCGTACGACCGTGATCCTCACGCGGTCAATCTAGCCACCCGGGCTCGGGCGACCCAGGCCGCCGGGCCGAGGGCGGCGGCGACGCCGGCCGCGATGGAGGCGAGGACGCCCAGCCACCCCAGCCCGGCGGCCTCGAGACCCGGATAGATCTGCCAGTGGACGAGGTAGATCCACAGCGACGCCGCGGCGAGCACGGCGGCGAGCCGGGCCAGCGGCCAGGGCAGCAGAGGCGGCCACGGGACCAGCAGGACGAGGATGCCGAGGGCGACCGTGGCCTCCCGGACGGGGTCACCGAAGAAGCCGTACGTCGCGACCACGACCGTGACCGCGACGAGCACACGCTGCCAGGGCCGCTGTGCCTCGGCCGCCGCCCAGCCCAGCGCGAGGCACCACAGGACGCAGCCGATCGTGTAGCGCTCGGTCACGCCGGCTTCGATGCCGACCCACAGATACCGCACCGCGAGGGTCGCACCCACCACCACGACAGCCGCACCGAACCGGTGGCGCCGCTGCCACCGATCGAGGACGGGCACCAGCAGCAGGAGGGCGAGACCGGCGAAGGACCAGGTGATGACCTCCAGGAACCACAGCTGCCAGTCGCGGGTCCACTCGTCGCTGCCCAGCGCCTGGTTGAGCCCGAGTGCGGTCGGCCAGTGGTAGCGGTCGCTGACCAGAGCCACCGCGGCCACCCAGAGCCCCGCCGGGAGCGCGACCGCGGCAGCGCCCCGGAGCAGGCGGCGCGCGCGCAGGGTCCGGGTGGGAGCGGTGAGCCCGAAGCGGGCGAGGTTGAACCCGGCCACCGCGAGCAGGATGTGCGCGCCGCCGAGCAGGGTCCACACGTCCGCATGGCTGCCCACGATCGCGACGATGGCCACCGCGCGCAGCAGCACCGGGATCTCGACGGGCCGCAGCCAGCGCCGCGGGCTCCGCGCGCTCGCGGCGAGCTCGGCGATGCTCCGGTGCTGCCAGCCCGAGGGCAGGGTGCCGAGCCGCTCGCCGAGCTGGGTGGCGATCTCGACGAAGGAGAGCGAGTCGCCGCCGAGCGAGACGAAGCTGTCGGCCACCGTCGCATCGGGACGCCGCAGCACCGTGGCATAGACCGAACGCAGCGCCTCGGCGTCCGCACCCTCCGCCAGCCCCGCATCTGGTGGCCCGGCCGCGTCCGCCACGCTGGCCCAGGCGTTGAGGGTGGCGTAGTCGACCTTGCCGTTCGGCGTACGCGGCACCTCATCGATCCGGTGGACCTGGACCGCAGCGCGCGGCAGGGCCACGATTCCGTCCACGAGCTCCGGCAACCGGTCGGCGGACCCAGGATCGTCGGTGTACAGGTGCAGCCGGCCACCCGGAGCGACGGCACGCGCAGACCCGAGCTCGGACTCGATCCGGTCGAGGTCGACGCGCAGTCCGAGGATCTTGCCGAACCGGCTGCGCCGGCCGGTGATCTCCCACAGCCCGTCGTCGGCCTGACGGGCCAGGTCGCCGGTGCGGAGCTCGGTGAGCTCGGGTCCGCGGGCGAGGTCGGCGACGCTCTCGGCGTACCCCATCATCACGTTCGGCCCGGTGTAGACCAGCTCGCCTACGGGACCGTCGACGGGATCGAGGCGGAAGTGCCCGCCCGGGATCGGGATGCCGATCGCCTCGGGCCGGCTCGCGGCGAGGGCGGGTGGGAGGTAGGCCATCCGGGCGGTGGCCTCGGTCTGGCCGTACATCACGACCAGGTCCCACCCACGCGACTCCCCCAGCGCGGCGTAGCGACGGACGGTCTCGGCCGGCATCTTGCCGCCGGCCTGGGTGATGTAGCGCAGCGACGGCAACGAGCGGTCGGCGAACCCCGAGGTGTCGAGCACGTCGAAGGTGTAGGGAACGCCGGCGAACGAGGTGGCGCCGTGACGCGCCGCGACGTCCCAGAAGCACTCGTCGGCGACCGAGAGGTCGGTGAGGATCACCGCGGCTCCCACGCTCAGGTGGGAGTTGAGGACCGAGAGGCCGTAGCAGTAGTGCAGCGGCAGCGAGCTCATCGCCCGGTCGGCGGAGGTGAGCCCGAGGTACGCCGCGATGCTGGCCGCATTGGCGGTCAGGTTGTCCCGGGAGAGCCGGACCAGCTTCGGCGACCCGGTCGACCCCGAGGTCGACAGCAGCAGCGCGAGGTCGGGATGGAGATCTGCCCGGCCGTCGAACGCCGCCCGGTAGCGCGTCCGCAGCTCGGCATGATCACCACCCGGCGGCGTCAGCAGCACCGGCCGACGAGCGGCGAGGGCGGCCAGGTAGCCGATCACCGAGTCCAGGTCGTTGCCCGCCTCGAGCAGCACGACCCCGTGGGGACCATAGGCAGCCGCCCGGTCCATCACCGCCTGCTCCAGCTCCGCGTAGGTCAGCGTCGTCTCGTCGGTGATGACCGCCGGGTCCCCGGGCCGCCCGTTCCGGAGCAGGTGCGCACCGGTCGCGAAGGTCGAGCTCATCGCGCGTCCCCGGCGTAGCCGACCAGCGGCCCGACGACCTCGAGCGCGACCGTGGCTCCGATGTCGGGGATCCCGGTGCCCGGGACCCGGGCGGTGACGCGTACGTCATCGCTCAGCCGCACCCGGATGGTGGCGTCGTGGCCGAAGAAGGAGACCTCCTCGACGACGCCCTTGGTGCCGGAGGTGGCGTCGGCCGAGACCTGCACCTGCTCCGCGCGGACGACCAGCGTCACCGCCCCGGCGGGCCGCGGCGTGGTGAGCGCGACCTCGCCGAGCGGCGAGTCGACCCGCCCGTCGCCGCCCACCTCACCGGCAAGCAGCGTCGCCGAGCCGAGGAAGGCCGCGACCCCGGGATGCTCAGGGGTCAGGTAGACGTCCACCGCCGAGCCGACCTGCAGGAAGCGCCCGGCGGCCATCACGGCCACCTGGTCGGCCAGCGAGAGCGCCTCGCCCTGGTCGTGGGTGACCAGCAGCGCTGCCGCGCCGGCCGTACGCAGCGCCCGCACGACCGCACGCCCGGACTCCTCGCGCAGCCCCGCGTCGAGCGAGGAGAAGGGCTCGTCGAGGAGCACCAGGTGCGGCCGGGGCGCGAGCGCGCGAGCCACGGCGACGCGCTGCTGCTGGCCGCCGGAGAGCTCGTGGGGATGCCGATCGGCCAGCTCGGCCGGCAGCTCGAGCAGCCGGAGCAGCTCGGCGACACGGTCCTGCCGCTCGGCACGGCCCACGTTCCGGCGCAGCCCGAAGGCGATGTTGCCGCCGACGTCGAGATGCGGGAAGAGGGCGCCCTCCTGCGGGACGTACCCGATCCCGCGGCGGCGCGGCGCCAGCCCGGCGACCGAGCGGCCACCGATCCTGATCTCCCCCGCGGTCGGCGTCATGAACCCCGCCACGCACCGCAGCAGCGTGGTCTTGCCGCAGCCCGAGGCACCGAGGACGGCGGTCACGCCGCCCTCGACGGTCAGGTCGAGCCCGTCGAGCACCTCGCGCCGACCGTGTCCGGCCCGCAGCCCACTGATCTCCAACGCCGCGTTCATCGGGCCTCCCCTCTCGACGAGCGACCCAGCAGGATCGTCGCCGGCATCGCGAGGAGCACCAGCGCCAGCGCATAGGGCGCCGCGGCGCCGTACGCGACCGAGGACGCCTCGCTCCAGAACTCCGTGGCCAGCGTCGTGGTCCCGATCGGGGCCAGCAGCAGCGTCGCAGTCAGCTCCGTGGAGACCGCGAGCGCGACCATCGCGGTCGCCGTCGCCAGCCCGGGCAGGAGCAGCGGCAAGGTCACCCGGCGCATCGCGGCGGCCCGGCTCAGCCCCAGGCTGAGCGCGACCTCCTCCAGCCGCGGCGGCACCAGCTCCAGCACCCCGCGCACGGCGACGAGCGCGCGTGGCAGGAACAGGATGACGTACGCCGCCACCAGCAGCGGCAGCGTCTGGTAGAGCCCGGGCACCCAGCCGATGGCGACGGTGACCAGGGCGAGCGCGACCACCACACCGGGCAGCGCGCTGGTGACGTACGCGACCCGCTCGACGCCCAGCGACCAGCTCGTCCGACGGCGGACGGCCTGCCAGACGACCGGCACCGCGGCGGCCGTCGCGACGACTCCGGCGACCGCGGCCAGCGCGATGCTGGTGCCGGCGGCAGGCAGCAGGCGGCTCAGGTCGAGCTCGGCCGAGGCACCCCGGACCAACCAGCGCACCAGGCTCGCGGCCGGCAGACCGACGGCCAGCGCGACGAAGATCCCGAGGGCGACGACCACCGGCGCGGTCCCCCGCCCGAGCCGCAGCCGGGGGGAAGGGCGGGCGGTGCCGCTCCCGACGCGGGCGCGCCGGACAGGACCGCGGATCAGCATCTCCAGGGCCAGCAGCCCGAGACAGGCGAGCAGCAGCACGCCAGCCAGCAGGGTGGCTGCCGGACCGTTGAAGGCGGCGCCGTACTGCTGCAGGATCGCGGTCGTGAGGGTCGGGTAGTTGAGCAGCTGGAGCGCGCCGTACTCGGCCAGCAGGTGCAGCCCCACCAGCAGCGCACCACCGAGCACCGCCGGTGCGACGGTAGGCAGGACCACGCGGAGGAACACCTCCCGTGGCCGCCGCCCGAGGGAAGCGGCGACCTCCTCCAGCGACGGGTCGAGGCGTCGCAGCGCCGCCACCGCGGGCAGGTAGACCAGCGGATAGTAGGAGAGCGAGACGACCAGCACGGCCCCGAGATAGGACTGGACCGCGTGGGTCGTGGCGACCCAGGCATAGCCGTTCACGAAGGCCGGGATGGCCAGCGGCGCGCACAGCGCTCCGTGCCACCAGCCGGCCAGAGGCAGGGAGGTCCGCTCGACCACCCATGCCCCGCTGACCCCGAAGACGACGGAGAGCAGTACCCCGCCGACGAGCAGCCGGCCGGTGTTCCACAGCAGCTCACCGATGCGCGGCCGGACCAGGAAGTCGTACGCCTCCGCCGGCCCCAGCGAGGCGGTCGACCACACGACGTACGCCACCGGGAGCAGACAGACGGCGGCGATCGCGCCGGCCACCGCCGGCATCAGCCACCTTCCTGAGGAGGCGGCCGGAAACGTGCCGAGATGCACGCTGCTCAGAGGAACCCGACTTCCGTCATCATCTCGACCACGGCGTCGCTGTCGAGCTCGGAGACCGAGACGGCGGGCGGATCGAGCTCGGAGAAGGGCTTGACCGGCGGGTCGAGCTGCACCGCGGGGTTCAGCGGGTACTCCAGCGCGTAGCTGTCGGCCAGCCCCTGCTGCCCGGTCTTGCCGGTGAGATAGCCGATGAACTCCTCGGCATCCGTCTTGTGCTCGGCCGAGGCCAGCACGCCCGCACCGGAGACGCTCACGAAGGCGCCGGGGTCCTGGTTACCGAAGAAGTGGAGCTCGGAGCTGTCGCTGACCTCGCCGGACTCGGCCTGGTCGCGGTACCAGTAGTAGTGGTAGATGATCCCCACCGGCACCTCGCCCGCGTTGACCGACTCCAGCACGACGTTGTTGCCGTCGTAGACGGTGCCGTTGGCCTTGATCCCCTCGAGCCATGCCTTCGTGGCCGCCTCGCCCTCGAGGGCCAGGACGCCGGCGACGATCGCCTGGAAGTCGGCGCCGGTCGGCGAGAAGGAGATCTTGCCCTTCCACTCCGGCTCGGCCAGGTCGAGCAGCGAGGCCGGCAGCTCGGCCTCGGTGATCTGGTCGGTGTTGTAGACGAGAACGGTGGAGCGGGCCACGAACCCGGTCCAGGCATTGCTCTCCGGACGGTACTGCTGCGGGATCGGCGCGGTCACGTCGTCCGGCAGGGTGGCCAGCAGGCCCTCACGCTCGACCGCGGCCATCGCCGGGGAGTTCTCGGTGAGGAAGACGTCGGCGGGCGACTTCTCGCCCTCCGCGACCAGCTGTGCGGCGAGCTCGAGGTCCTTGCCGTTGCGCAGTTCGACGTCGATCCCCGTCTCCTTCTCGAACGCCGGCACCAGCTCCTCCATGAGCTGCTCGTGCTGAGCGTTGTAGACGACGAGCGCGTCGCCGGAGGAGCACGAGGTGAGCGTCGCTCCGAGGAGGGCGACAGAGACCGAGACCACAACAGCTGAGATAGGCTTCACGGCCGTCCTTTCAATTGGTAAGCCTCACCTTAGGAAGGTTTACCTAAGAAGGCGAGCACGGGAATGTGGCGCTTTTGGTTCGCGTTTGATCTTGATCCGGACGTGCATCGGTTTTGCCGATGCTCTGCGCCAAAAGGATTCGTTTGCCAGAGGAACTGCCGAGTCACGACCATGGTGGGGCGCCTCACACCCTTTGGAGAATGACCATGTCTGACCAGCCAGTCGTCGAGAAGCACACCATCGGCTACGTCCCACCCGAGGACCGCCATGGCAAGGTGCGCGACCTCTTCACCCTGTGGTTCGGGACCAACATCGCGCCCCTGCCCGTCGTCACCGGTGCCGCCGGCGTCACCGTCTTCGGCCTCGATCTGTTCTGGTGCGTGGTCGCCATCGTGGTCGGCCACCTCGTGGGCGGTGTCTTCATGGCACTGCACTCGGCCCAGGGCCCGCAGATGGGCATCCCGCAGATGATCCAGAGCCGCGGCCAGTTCGGCTCCTACGGGGCACTGATCGTCGTGGTGATCGCGGCGGTCATGTACCTGGCCTTCTTCGCCTCCAACATCGTCCTCGCCGGCCAGTCGCTGCACGGCATCGCCGACCCGATCCCGGTCGAGGCGGGCATCGTCCTGGGGGCGCTCGGCTCGGGCCTGATCGCCGTGATCGGCTACAAGGTGATCCACTCGCTCAACAAGGTCGCCACCTGGGTCCTCGGCATCGGGATCGTGCTCGGCACCGTCGCGATCTTCGTCTCCGGCGTGCCCGCGGGCTTCTGGACGCAGGGTGGCTACAGCACCGCCGGGTTCCTCGCGACGGTCTCGCTGGGTGCTCTGTGGCAGATCGCGTTCGCGCCGTACGTCTCGGACTACTCCCGCTACCTGCCGGCGAGCGTCGGGGTGAAGGCGACCTTCACCGCCACCTACCTCGGCTGCACCCTCGGCTCGATCCTGCCGTTCGTCTTCGGCGCGATCGTGGCGCTGGCGATGAAGCCGGGCGTCGAGGTCATGACCGGGGTGCGCGACACCACCGGCGCGTTCGGTACGCCGCTGCTCATCCTGTTCCTGCTCTCGGTGATCAGCCACAACGCGCTCAACCTCTACGGCACCGTGCTCTCGGTCATCACCTGCGTGCAGACGTTCGTCGCCAGCTGGATCCCGACCGCCCGCAGCCGCGTGGTGCTCTCGCTGGTGGTGATGGCCGCCTCGACGTACTTCGCCATCGGCGTCTCCGGCAACTTCATCTCACACTTCGTCGACATCGTGCTCGCGCTGCTCGTCGTGCTGGTCCCGTGGACCGCGATCAACCTGATCGACTTCTACCTGATCCACCGCGGCAACTACGACCTCGACTCGATCTTCGCGGCCGACGGCGGCATCTACGGCCGCTTCAACGGCCAGGCGATCCTCGCCTACGTGATCGGCATCGTCGTCCAGATCCCGTTCATGGCGACGCCGCTCTACACCGGGCCGGTCGCGGACAGGCTCAACGGCGCCGACCTGAGCTGGATCATCGGCCTGGTCGCGACCGCGCCGATCTACTACCTGCTGGCGCGCGGCCGCAAGCTCGCACCGAGCGAGCTGGCGCTCGCCTCGCACGCCTGAGGCACCGAGCACTCCCACGGCGGGGAGGTCGCGTCAGCGGCCTTCCCGCCGTCGTGCTGCCCGGCCCGAGGAGCGGACGAACGCCTGGGCGCGGGCGGTGAGGCGTACGCCCTTCATCGAGGCCAGCACGACCTCGAGGGGCTCGACCTCGTCGGTGATCTCGAGGGTCACGATCTGCGCACCGTCGTACGTCGTGTCGCTGGCCGGACGCTGGTTGAGGACCGACCATCCCTGGCCGTTGGCGACCATCGCCCGGACGGTCTCGAAGCCGGCGCTGCGGTGGCGGATCCGCGGGCGGAAGCCGGCCGACTCGACGAGCCGCTCGAAGTACTGGCCGCTGTGCGGCAGGTCCAGGAGCACCATCGGCTCCTCCTCGAGCTCGGCGAGCGCGACCTTCTTGCGGCGAGCCAGCCGGTGGCCCTTGCCGATGAGGACGTACGGCGCCGCGAGGCCGACCTGGACGTGGTCGATGTCGTCGTCGAGGTCGTAGCCGTACATGAGCGCCAGCTCGCAGCTGCCCGAGCGCAGCGCGTGCTTGAGCGCGGCGTGCTCGTCCTCGACGACGGAGACGTGGATGCCGGGATGGTCCTGCTCGCAGGCGGCCAGCAGCCGGGGCAGCTCGAAGGGGCCCAGGGTGGTGAAGCAGCCGATGGCGAGGTCGCCGACGAGCGCCTGGCCGGCGGAGCGCGCCACTTCGACCAGCTCGCTGGTGTGCACGAGGTAGCTGCGCAGCTCGCGGTAGAACTCCTCGCCGGCGGCCGTCAGGGTCAGCCCGCGCGCGTGGTGGCGCAGCAACAGCTGGACGCCCAGCTCCTTCTCGAGCTGGGCGACGGCCGTCGAGACGGCCGACTGCGAGACCACGAGCTGCCGCGACGCGGCGGTCATGCTGCCCAGCTCCGCAGCCGCGGCGAAGTAGCGCAGCTGGGTCAGGGTGAAGGACGGCTCGGCCATGCGAGCCATCCTGCCCGAAGTCACTCTCGTTTGGCCCCGTTGACGCTGTCGGCGCCGGTTGGGTCGAGGTTCGCGAGCGTCTCGGGACGCAGCAGCGCGTCGAGCACGACCGGGTCGAGCCCACCGGCGGCAAGAGCCAGGTCCCGTACGTCGCCCGCACCGCTCAACGCGGCCTTGGCGATCTCGGCGGAGCGCGCGTAGCCGAGCAGCGGGGTCAGGGCGGTGGCGAGGCCGGCGTTGCCGGCGGCAGCGGCGGCGAGCTTGGCGGCGTCGACGGTGATCCCGTCGACGCACAGCTCCCGCAGCGAGTCGAAGGCGGCGGCGGTCCAGGTGAAGCCCTGGAGCAGGCCGTGTGCCATCACCGGCTCGAACGCGTTGAGCTGGAGCTGGCCGCCCTCGGCCGCCATGGTGACGGTCAGGTCGTTGCCGATCACCCAGAAGGCGACCTGGTTGACCATCTCCGGGATGACCGGGTTGACCTTGCCGGGCATGATGCTCGACCCGGCCTGGCGGGCGGGGAGCCGGAGCTCGCCGAGCCCGGCCTGCGGGCCGGAGCTGAGCAGCCGGAGGTCGTTGCAGATCTTGGAGGCCTTGACGACGATCCGCTTCAGCACGCTGGAGACCTGCACGAACGCGCCGGTGTCGCTGGTCGCCTCGACGAGGTCGCCCGCGCCGACCACCGGAAGTCCGGTGATCTCGGCGAGGTGCCGGACGGCGAGCCGCCGGTAGTCGGGGTGGGCGGTGATCCCGGTGCCGATCGCCGTGGCGCCGAGGTTGATCTCGCACAGCAGCACCCGCGAGTCGGCCAGCCGGGCCAGCTCCTCGCGCAGCGTGATCGCGAAGGCGCCGAGCTCCTGACCGACCGTCATCGGGACGGCGTCCTGGAGCTGCGTACGTCCGATCTTGGGGACCGCGCGGAACTCGGCCGCCTTGCGGGCGAACGAGTCGGCGAGGGCCTCGGTGGACTCGACCAGGCGATCGATCGCGCCGACCAGGGCGAGCCGGACGGCGGTCGGGTAGACGTCGTTGGTCGACTGGCAGCGGTTCACGTGGTCCAGCGGGTGGATCTCGTCGTAGCTGCCGAACGGCAGCCCGAGGATCTCGAGCGCCCGGTTGGCGACGACCTCGTTGGCGTTCATGTTGGTCGAGGTGCCGGCGCCGCCCTGGATCACGTCGACGACGAACTGGTCGTCGAGGTCGCCGTCGCGGACCTCCTGCGCGGCGGCGGCGATGGCGTCGTGGCGACGGTCGTCGAGCAGCCCAAGCTCGTGGTTGGCGCGGACGGCGGCGAGCTTGACCGCACCGAGGGCCGCGACGAGCGAGCGGTGGCTCCCGACCGTCGTGCCGCTGACCGGGAAGTTCCGCAGCGCGCGGGCGGTGTGAACACCCCAGTAGGCGGTCGCCGGGACCTCGAACGCGCCGAGGGAGTCGTGCTCGGTGCGGGTCGGCGGGGCGTCGACGGTGGTCATCGTGCGGTCGCCTCCTCGGCGACGTCGAGCGCGGTCCAGGCCAGCGCGGTGGCGGCATCGAGGAGCGCCTTCTCGGCGTCCCCGCCGACGCAGTGCGCGGCGAACTCGGGCTGGTGGTTGAGGGCGGTCCCGGAGTTGATGCCGACGTAGGGGTGGATCGCGTTCACGACCTGGGAGACGTTGCCCATGTCGGTGGAGGCGCGGTTCATCCGGCGAGCGGGGGTTCCTGGGTCGAAGACCCGGCCGATCTCCTCGGCATTGCGCCGGTACGCCGCCAGCGCGGGCGCGAAGGTGCGGAACTCGGCGTACGGCTTGCTCTCCGGTTCGACGGTGAGCTTCGCGCCGGTGGCGAGGGCACCGGCCTCGAAGCAGCGCCAGACCTTCTCCTCCGTCTCGGCGAGCTGGGCGAGGCTCTCGGCGCGGACGTACCAGCGGCCCTCGGTCCGCGCGGGGATGGCGTTGGGCGCCTCTCCCCCGTTGGTCATCACGCCGTGCACCCGCACGGTCGGCGGCAGCTGCTGGCGGAGCAGGCCGATCGCGACCTGGGCGATGGTGAAGGCGTCGGCGGCGTTGACGCCCTGCTCGGGATAGGCGGCCGCGTGGGCCGCCTTGCCGCGGTACTCGACGTGCGAGTGGGACACCGCGAACGGTTCGGCCTCGGCGACATCGACGGGAGCCGGGTGGGCCATCATGGCCAGGTCCAGCCCGGCGAAGGCGCCACGCTCGAGCAGCTCGATCTTGCCGCCACCGCCCTCCTCGGCAGGGGTGCCGTAGACCTCGATCGTGAGCCCTGCGGCGTCGGCCAGCGGGGCGAGCGCGCGGGCCGCGCCGACGGTGATCGCGGAGATCAGGTTGTGGCCGCAGGCGTGGCCGAGGCCGGGGAGGGCGTCGTACTCGGCGCACAGGCCGAGGCGGAACGGGCCGCTGCCGAAGGTCGCCAGAAAGGCTGTCTCCAGACCGAGGTAGGCCGGGGTGACGGTGAATCCGGCCTCCTCGAGGGACTCCGCGACCCAGCGCGAGGAGCTGTGCTCCTCCCAGCCGGTCTCGGGGTTCGCGTGCAGCTGCTCGGAGAGCCTGATGAGGCGCTCGGCGTCGCTGCTGACGGTGGTCGCGGCGTACTGCTTCGAAGTGGTCATCGACTCACTCGTCCCCGGGCACGCCGTAGGACGGGGCGACGGTGGGGTCGAGGCCGCGGGTCACGTAGTCGTCACGCTGCGGCATCCAGACCTTCAGCAGGTCGCGGAGCTCCTCGACCGGGCGCTCGCTCCAGTCGACGCGGAGGTCGGTGACCCGCCAGGCGACGTCGCGTACGACCGAGAGGCCCGCCGAGTGCAGCGGTCCGGCCTCGCCGCCGGCGGCCAGCCCGGCCTCGAGGGCGGCCAGCAGCCGCTCCTCGAGGTCCCCGGTCGCGGCCTCGAAGCCGGCGACGACGGCGTCGACAACCTCGGTGCCGGCCAGCAGGTTGCCTGCGGCGACCACCTGTGGCGCGACGGCGTGGTGGTGGATACCGAGCGACCCGGACCCGCTGTACGCCGCACCGGCGCCGTCGAGGCCGAGCACGGTCAGCTGGCGGTGGTCGATGTGCTCGCGGCCCTGGGTGACCGACGCGAGCGCGGCCCGGGCGTCGAGCCCCGAGGCGAGCGCGTCGAGCAGCTCGGTGCCCAGGCGCGGGTCGGTGATGTTCTGCGACGAGGCGCCGCCGACGCCGGGACGCAGGTGGATGCAGCGCGCGGCGACAGCCGGGCTGGAGGAGGTGACGGCGATGCCGACGGCCCCCTTGCCGTCGGTGGCGAGGACGGAGAAGGTCACTTCGCCACCTCGGGAATGACCGCGATCGCGTCGACCTCGACCAGCCACTCCGGGCGGGCCAGGGCGGAGATCACGATGCCGGTGGAGATCGGGTGCACGCCCTTCGTCCAGCGGCCGATCGTCCGGTAGACGGTCTCGCGGTAGCGCGGGTCGACGATGTAGATGGTGAGCTTGACCAGGTGCTCCATCTCGGCACCGGCCTCCTCGAGCAGCATCTTGATGTTGGCCATCGCCTGCTCGGTCTGCGCCTCGACGTCGCCGATGCCGACCGACTCGCTGGTGTCCAGGTCCTGCCCGATCTGACCGCGTACGTAGACCGTGTTGCCCGCGACGACGGCCTGGCACAGGTCGTTGTCGAGGTTCTGCTCCGGGTAGGTGACGCTGGTGTTGAACGGGCGGATCCGGGTGTGCCCGCCGACGACGATGCTGCTGGGTTTGTTGGTCTCCACGACGACCAGTCCACCTCGTCAGAGAGCATGTGTCCAACAGATGTTTCCAAGGACTATCACCAATGAAACAGATGCAGTGGCGCAGGCTGGGATTGCATCGGTCGATCCGATGGGTAAGGCCAACAACATCTGTTGGACACGGGCAACGCGGCGGCTCAGGATCTGAGTATGTCCAACGAACAGATCGAGGTCCTCGTCGTCGGCGCCGGTCAGGCCGGCGTGGCGATGAGCGAGCACCTGAGCGACAACGGCGTCCCCCATCTCGTGCTGGAGCGTGACCGGATCGCGGAGCGGTGGCGCACGATGCGCTGGGACTCGCTCGTCGCCAACGGCCCGGCCTGGCACGACCGGTTCCCGGGCCTGGAGTTCCAGGACGTCGACGCGGAAGCGTTCGCCACCAAGGACCAGGTCGCCGCCTACTTCGAGGCGTACGCCGAGAAGATCGCCGCCCCGATCAGGACCGGTGTCGAGGTCACCTCGGTGACCCGCAACCAGGGCCGGCCGGGCTTCCGGGTCGAGACCTCCGACGGCGTCATCGACGCGCGGTACGTCGTCGCTGCGACCGGCCCGTTCCAGCGGCCGGTCTACCCGCCGATCGTCCCCGACGGCGCGGTCGCCGTGCAGATGCACTCGAGCGACTACCGCAACCCCGACCAGCTTCCCGAAGGCAACGTCCTCGTCGTCGGCGCCGGCTCCTCCGGCGTCCAGATCGCCGACGAGCTGCAGCGCTCCGGCCGCCAGGTCCACCTCTCGGTCGGTCCGCACGACCGTCCCCCGCGCAGCTACCGCGGCCGCGACTTCTGCTGGTGGCTCGGCGTCCTCGGTCTCTGGGACCTGGAGACCCCGGCGGCCGGCGCGGAGCACGTCACCATTGCCGTCAGCGGCGCGCGCGGCGGCCACACCGTCGACTTCCGATCCCTCGAGGCGAGCGGGATCCAGCTCGTCGGCATGACCGACACCTACGACGCCGGCACGCTCACCTTCCGCGAGGACCTGGCCGAGAACATCGCCCAAGGCGACGCCAACTACCTCGCCCTCCTCGACGCCGCCGACGAGTACGTCACCCGCAACGGCATCGACCTGCCCGAGGAGCCCTCGGCCCGCGACCTCGGCCCCAGCCCTTCAGCTGCGACCACGCCCCTGCTCTCCCTGGACCTGGCCGAGGCCGGCATCACCACGGTGATCTGGGCGACCGGCTTCGCGACCGACTACGGCTGGCTCCAGGTCGACGCGCTCGACAAGAACGGCCGCCCGGCCCACCGCCGAGGCGTCTCCACCGAGCCCGGCGTCTACTTCGTCGGCCTCCCCTGGCTCTCCCGCCGCGGCTCGAGCTTCATCTGGGGCGTATGGCACGACGCCAAGCACGTCGCCGGCCACATCGCTACGCAGCGGAGCTACGCGGCATACGACCGTCAGGCGCGCGGCTGATTCGGATGGCGTGATCCCGAACCTACGACGGGGAGGTCGACAGGGGTTCGGTCGCGCTGGGTGTGTTCGGGCTGGCCGAGATCGCCAGCCGGGTCGGTCAGCGACGAGTCACCGAGAAGCCGGTGGAGCTCACCGGCGGCTGG
>NZ_JBEXRR010000033.1:0-64684 GCF_040613175.1 Nocardioides sp. NPDC006303 | reverse complement strand
GCAACACAGTCCGGCCGAGCGCCGATAGGACCGTGTTGGTCTCGACACGCCTCCGCCTAGCGGCTCCGGCGGCTCGACCAGCGGAAAACTCGACCAGCGGAAATGAGAGACGGCCGCCTCCCCGAAGGGAGACGGCCGTTTCGTACGTCCTGAGGGGTCAGGTCACATGGCCTGGGCCTCGGGGCTGGAGGTGTAGGGGTACTTCTGCATGAAGTCCTTGATCGCCTCGCCGGAGACGCTTTCGCAGTACTGGAAGACGCCCTTCTGGGTGGACGCCTCGGTCGGGTTGGCCGGGTCGGCGGACCAGTGCGTCATGGCGATGTGGGTGCCCGAGGGGAACTCGGTCTTCTTGTCGCCGGCGACCGCGGTCTCCTTGGCGTCGGCAGCGGTCCACGGAGCCGCGATGAACTTGTAGCGGAAGTTCGAGGTGCCGGCGAACTTGTCACCGATCGCCCGGAGCTCGTTCAGCTCGTCCTCGGAGACGGTCTCGTCGTACCACACGATCGTGTAGCCGTGCTCGAGGTTGTGCACCAGCGCCTCGAGGTCGGGGCGGTCACCGGGGGTGTAGAACTTGCGCGACATGTCGGCCGGGGCGACGTTGGCCTCGTTCCAGTGCGGACCGAAGGCCGGGGGAGCAGTCGTATAGGTCTGCTCGGTGCCGGTGGCGATGTGGTTCTGGTTGCCGTCGGCCGCCATCTCCGTCACCTTCTGGCAGCCGGCCGCCTTGGCGCTCTTGCCGATGTCTGGCAGAGCGACGTCCTTGTACTCGCTGTCCTTGATGAAGCCGCTGATCGGCGTCCATGCGGCAGCGCCGACGATCACGACGGCGAAGGCGATGCAGACACCGATGATCGCCCAGCCTCGGACGCGCTCGGCGCGGCCCTGCTTCTTGCGGATGTCGTTGATGACCGCACGGCGGTCTTTGTTGAGCGACTTGTTGGCCACGGTTCGGCGTACCTCGGGTCTTTTGTCGGGACGCGCAGATTCTAGGTGGTCAGTGGTAGCAGAAGGGAAGTTGCCCCGTGATTGTTCTCCTCGCGCTCGCATCGCCAGCCGTGGGCGAAGGCCAGCGCGGCGATCACCGCTGGGTCGGCTCCGTCAACGCGAAGCCCGTCCTGGTGCGGGACGGGGGCGGTCCCGGTCACCTCGGCGACGGCCGCGGAGAGCTCCTCGACGCTCGCCGGGGCACCGAACGGAGCCTGGTCCTCGACGGCACCCTTCAGAGCACGTACGACGGCCTCCCTGGCCCCGAAGCCGAAGAAGTCCGAGCCCTCGGGGCGGATGAGCGCGCTCGCTCCCGGCCCGTCGTCACCTGGCTCGCGGACGAGGTCCGCCCGGCCCCGCAGGACCGCGAACGGCCGCGCGCCCAGCTTGCCCTGGGAGATCTCGGCCGCCGAGGCGATCTCGTCGACGACGGCGGGGGCGGTGACGACGAGGTCGTTGCCGTAGGCGTCGACCTGGCCGGCGAAGCTCTCCAGCACCTCGAGGCCGGCGGCGCCGATGGCGATGTCGGTCTGCCCGTCGCGCCAGGCGCGTCCGGCGGTGTCGGTGATGATCACCCCGACGTTCGCGCCGGTGCGGTCGCGGAACGTGGCGCGCAGGGCACGCGCGGAGGCGTCGGGGTCCAGGGGGAGCAGCACGATGTAACCGGCCTCGACGTTCGAGGCGTCGATCCCGGCGGCAGCCATCGTCAGCCCGAGGCGGCTGCGCACGATCTGGGTCGGCCCTCGTCGGGCCACCACCCGCGTCGTCTCGCCGGGGAGCGCGTCGTCCCGGTTGCCCTCGCGCACCTGGCCCTCGGCCTTGGAGACGACCTTCGACGTGACCACGACGATGTCGCCGTCGACCAGAGGGGACTCCAGGGCGTCGAGGAGCAGGGCGGCGAGGTCGTCGCCCTTACGCACCTCGGGTACGCCGTCGGGGGCGGTGACGGTGATGCCCTGCCCACTCATCGGCCCAGCCGTGTGCCCTGTCATCGGTTGACCAGCTCGACCGCGGCGGCGGCGATGTCGGCGGTCGCGTCCTCGGAGGACATCCACAGCGGGACGGCGGCCGCCTTCAGCCCCGATTCGGCGAGCGATGGGACCGCGGCGGCGTCGGCGGTGTCGACGAGCCAGCCGTCGAGGACCCCACCGGAGCCCCGCGTCCCATAATGCAGACCGACTCCGGCAGCGGTCGCGTCGACGCCGATGGCAGCGAGCATCTGCTCCGCCATGCCGCGTACGTGGTGACCGCTGATGATCGGCGAGATCCCCACCACGGGGGCCGAGGTGGCGACCAGACCTTCCCGGATCCCGGGTACGCCGAGGATGGTCCCGATCGAGACGACCGGGTTGGACGGGGGCACGATCACCAGGTCGGACTTCAGCAGTGCGTCCATCACCCCGGGGCCCGGCTTCGACTCGTCCTGCCCCACGAAGATCAGCTTCTCGACGGGAACGCCGGCCCGGAGGCGTACCCAGTATTCCTGGAAGTGAACGACCGAGAGTCCACTCGGTGAATTCTCGTCCTTGATCGCCACATGGGTCTCGACGCGGTCGTCGGTCATCGGCAGCAGCCGCACGCGGTCGCCCCATACCGGCTTCAGCCAGCGTTCGCACAACGCGGTGGTGACCTGCGACAACGGAAAGCCGGCCTCGAGCATCTGGGTGCGTACGAGATGCGTGGCGATATCGCGGTCGCCGAGGCCGAACCAGGTCCCGGGGACCTCGTAGGCCTCGAGCTCCTCCTTGATCGACCACGTCTCGGCCTTGCGGCCCCAGCCGCGCTCATGGTCGAATCCGTTGCCGAGGGTGTACATCACCGTGTCGAGGTCGGGGCAGACCTTGACGCCGTGCATCCACAGATCGTCGGCGGTATTGGCGATCACGGTGACCCGGGCATCTTCCTCAATGCCCGGGACACGGCCGGCGGAGATGCCGTGGAGGAGCCCGGAGATGAACTTCGAACCACCATGGCCGCCGGAGAGAACGGTGATGTCACGCATGGCCCTAGCCTCTCAGACGGGGGCCAGCAACCCTGCTCCAGCCGGTGAAGAAAGCCTGTGTTAAAGCGGCCCTAGCAGATTTGAGGGTTGACTTGTGGCACCGACAGGCATGTAATTTCATCAGTGTGATTCGAAATTGAAACGGGGACCGATAGCGGTGGCGACAGCGCTTGAAAATCTCGGGAAGATTTCGGCAGGGAACTGCATCAAAGTCATGGCCTAGGCCGTAACAAGAGGCAGTACCCGCAAAAAACGGGGGGATCGGTTACCTGCCGATGGCGTGAGGTGACTGGCCCAAGATGGGGTCACGGTCCCAAAAACAAGCTGAATAGGGTCGAAAGGTCGGAAAGACGATGAGAGAGCTGTTTCTCCTCGAGCCGGACACCGACGAAGGGGGCTGGCAGGAGCGCGCCCTGTGCGCGCAGACGGATCCGGAGGCGTTCTTCCCTGAAAAGGGTGGATCGACTCGGGAAGCCAAGAAGGTCTGCCAGACCTGCGAGGTGCGCCAGGACTGCCTTGAGTCTGCTCTGGGCAACGACGAGCGCTTCGGAATCTGGGGTGGACTCTCCGAGCGAGAGCGCCGCAAGCTGAAGAAGCGCGCAGTTTGAGCCTGTGGCCTCGCGACGAAGGAGCGAGGTCGCAACGCGAAAAGATCGAGCGAGCGCAACGCCTGAGCTTGCGAAGGCGTGAAGCGGGTCGAGATCTACGAAGGCCGCAACCAAGCACGAGCCAGCAAGGCCCGGACCTCACGGTCCGGGCCTGCTGATCTTTTCCGGACAAATACCTGCGGGGGCGTGGCCGATCGCTCGACAGGTCCATTCGGTCTATCACCAGATGGGCACTAGGGTTGCCGATCGTGCATGCGTCGGTCGCCCTCGTCCTCGTCTCTCATAACGGCGCCGGCTGGCTTCCGACCGTCATCGACGGGATCAGGAACCAGCAGGCTCCGGTGAGCTTTGCCGTCACGATCGACACCGGCTCGACCGACAGGTCCGTCGAGATCTTGGAGGAGACCTTCGCCCAGGTGGTCAAGCTCCCGGCGTCGACGACGTTCGCGGACGCTGCCAATGAGGCGCTCGCCATCCTCCACCAGGCGGCGCAGCCGCCGGAGTGGATCTGGTTCCTCCACGACGATTCCACCCCCGACCCGCACGCGCTCTCGACCCTGCTCGACGCCGCCGCGGAATACCCGGAGGCCGACATCCTCGGCCCCAAGATCCGGGAGTGGCCCTCGCTGCGCCGGATGCTCGAGCTCGGTGTCTCGATCTCGGTCACCGGAGCCCGGGAGACCGGCCTGGAGCGGGGCGAGTACGACCAGGGCCAGCACGACGACGTGCGCCGCGTCCTGGCCGTCAACACCGCCGGCATGCTGATCCGCCGCGAGGTCCTCGAATACCTGGGTGGCTTCGACAAGCACCTCCCGGTCCTCGGCACCGACATGGACCTCGGCTGGCGGGCCGCCAACGCCGGCTTCACGACCATCGCTGTCCCGGACGCGGTCGTCTTCCACGTGGAGGCTGCCCACCGCGGCGTACGCAAGACCCAGCTGACCGGTCGCCGGATCCACTATCAGGAGCGCCGGGCCGCGCTCTACACCCTGCTGGTCAACGGCCGGCCGGGGACGCTGGCGCTGTGGATGGTCAGGTTCTTCTTCCAGACCCTGTGGCGGATGCTCGGCTTCATCCTGGTGCGCGATCCCGGGACTGCGCTCGACGACCTGGCCGCGCTGGGCTGGATCTACGGCCACACCGGCCAGATCATGCTCGCCAAGCGGCGTCGCCGGAAGCAGGCGCACGCCGACAAGGACGTGGTCAAGGCACTGTTGCCCCCGCCCTGGCTGCCCTACCGCCACGGACTCGACTTCGTCTCCGACGTCGCCACCGCGGTCACCCTGCAGGCCTCCGACATCGCCGAGCGGCGCCAGATGGCGCAGGCCGAGGCCGACCCGGCCTCCTTCGCCGCCAAGCGGCAGGCCGATCGGGCCCAGCTGGAGGAGGACGAGATCCCCGCCGAGACCGGATGGCTGGTGCGTCTGTTCACCAACCCGGTCGCGGTGCTCCTGGTCGTCGTCGGCATCCTCGGTGTCATCGGGGCGCGTGCGGCGCTCGGCGGCGTTGCCGGCAGCGGCCTCGGGCCGACACCCCAGAACGTGGGCGACTGGTGGCAGCTGCAGTTCGAGTCGTGGCACGCGATCTCGCAGGGGACCGGTGTGCCCGCGCCGCCGCACGTCTTCCCGCTGGCGGTGCTCGCGACGTTCCTCGGCGGCAACCCGAGCCTGGCGGTCACCGCCGTCATGCTGCTCAGCTTCCCGATCGCGCTCGGCGGTGCATGGCGGCTGCTGCGGGTCGCGGGTCGGCTGATCAGCCACCTCGGCGCACCTCGCTGGCTGCTGCTGTGGGGCGCGACGGCGTACGCCCTGGTTCCCTATGTCAGCGGTGCCTTCGGTGACGGCCGGATCGGTGCGGTCGTGGTCGGCGCGCTGCTGCCCTGGCTCGCCCACGCCGCGCTCGGGTTCAGCGACCCCGTCGCCGACCGCCGCTGGCGCGCCGGGTGGCGCACCGGCCTGCTGCTGACCGTCATCACCGCCTTCGCGCCGATGGCCTTCCTGGTCGCGGCTGTCTTCGCGGCGGTCATCTTCATCGTCGCCCGCCGCCTGATGCCCGCCGTGCTCAGCGACCGCGACCAGTGGGGTCCGCCCACCGCGGCCATCGCGACACCGGTCGGGCTGCTGCTTCCGTGGTGGCTGCCCGCGCTCTTCTCCGGCGGCTGGGCCGCTCTGCTGCTCGACCCGGGCCGGCTGCCGGCCCCGGCCGCCGGCGGGTTCGACCTGCTCGTGGGCCGCCTGACCGGGCTCGACGGTGCCGACCTCGGTGCCCCGTGGTGGCTGGGCCTGGCGCTGCCGCTGCTCGCCGTGCTCGCGCTGATCCCGAGCCGCACCCGGATCCCGGTCATGGTCTGCTGGATCGGCGCGGTCGCGACGGCGGCCGTCACGATGCTGCTGTCCTGGATCCCGATCCCGCTCGACGCCGGCATCGCCCGGGTCGGCTGGGGCTTCCCGCTGGTCGCCATCCAGGGCTTCGCGGTGGTCGCGGCGGTGCTGGGTGCCCAGGGCGCCATCCTCGACGGCCTCAGCGGGCTGCGGAAGGTCATGGTCGGCGCGGCCGCTGCGGCCGCTGCGGTCGGCGTCGTCGGCAGCCTCGGCTGGTTCGTCTACGCCGGCACCGGAGACCTCACCGACAACACCCGGGCCCTCGGCCACATCGGGGTGCCCTCCTACATGCTCGACCCGACCTCGACCACGCTCGGCCCGGAGGACGGCGTCCTCGTGCTGCGCGGTTCGGTCGACGACGGCATCCGCTACGCCGTCCTGCGCAACGACGGGATCACCCTCGGTGAGGACGAGATCGCGCAGGTCGCCGGTGGCTCCGAGGAGCTCACCGGAGTGGTACGCCGCCTGGCCGCCGACCCCGACGACGCGGTGATCGGTGATCTGGCCGCCCAGGGCGTGGCCTACATCGTGATGCCCGGGCCGGCCGACTCCTCGGTCGCCGAGGGGATCGACGCCTCCGGGTCGGTGACCCAGGCGAGCACCGTCGAGCGTTCGACGCGTGCCTGGCTGCTCGACTCCGAGCCGAGCGATCCGGGCGTGACCAAGTCACAGTCCATCATCCGTACGATCCTGTTGGTCCTGGCCGGGATCGGGCTGTTCGTGGTCCTGGTCCTGTGCCTGCCGACGCTGATCCAGAGGAGGGAGTCGGCATGAGTCACTCACGAGACCCCTACGACCGCTCGCACGAGCCGCAGACCGACGACGTCTACGGCCAGGAGCCGTGGATGCTGGACCCGTTCGCCGACCCCTACACGGGGCAGACGGCCCAGACGCCGCCGGAGGGCTACACCCCGGAGCAGCTCTACGCCCAGGAGCCGTACGTGCCGGGCCCGGAGACGGGACAGATGCTCGCCCAGACGGGCTACCCGCCGGCGTACGAGGGCGACTATCAGACCGGCGACTATCGGACCGGCGAGTTCCGGAGCGGCCTCGAGCCGGAGTTCGAGGCTTGGCCGACCGCCGACGAGATGCGGGCGGAGGAGCCGGAGGCCGAGCAGGAGCCGGCCAAGGGCGGACGGATGGCCGCTGCCGCCGCGGCAGCGGCCGCCGCGCGACCCCGGCTGCGCCGCGTACGCAGGCAGCGCGGTCGCCGCCTCGACAACACCGTGCTCGTGGCAGTGGGTCTCGTCGGCGCGATGGCCGTCGCGCTGCTGCTCAACCGGCCCCACCAGTGGGAGCAGCCGAAGCTGGCCGCCGACAGCAGCGCGCCGACGGCGGCCACCGTGGTGTGCCCCGGGAAGCCGAAGTCCGGCGCCGACCAGGTCGCCGTCACCAACGCTGCCGAGGGATCCGGCAAGGTCACGCTGAGCGGTCCGGGTGCGGGCAACGGCGCGGAGACGACCGTAGGGGCCGGCAAGGTCACCCGCGCGTCGGTCAAGCCCGGCTCGGTCGTGGTCAAGGCGGGCAAGGAGGTCGCGCCCGGGCTGGTCGCGGGACGTTCGACGACCAAGCCGCTCGCGGCGACGGGCTGCCTGCCTCCGCAGGCGGAGGCCTGGTTCCCGGGCGTCGGTGCGGGCGCCACCCACAACTCGATCCTCGAGCTCACAAACCCCAACAGCGGTGCGGCCACGGTCGACATCTCGCTCTACGACGAGAAGGGCGTGGTGGCGGTCCCCGAGGACCTCCGCGGCGTCGCGATCCCCGGCAACACCACCCGCACCTTCGACCTGCTGCACGTGATCCCGCGCAAGGGCGAGCTCTCCCTGAAGACCACGGTCGTACGCGGCCAGGCCGGGGTGATGGTCCGCGACCGTGCCGTCGCACTCGAGACGCAGGGTGGCAGCGAGGACTACTTCCCGGGCCAGTCGACTCCGGCCGAGACCAACCTGCTGGTCGGCTACCCCAACAAGTCCGCGAGCCGCACCCTCACCGTGACCAACCCGGGCGATGCCCAGGTGAGCGCCGAGCTGCGCCTGCTCACCCCGAAGAACGTACTCACCCCGGAGGGCGCTCCGGAGATCAGCGTGCCGCCCAACGGGCAGACGCAGATCGACCTGACCAAGTTGCTCGGCAAGGACAGCGCCGGCGACGCGTACGGCGTCGAGATCGTCGCCACCGGCCCGGTCGCCACCGCGATGCGCTCCGTCGACGGCGGCGACGTCGCGATCACCACGGCCACCGAGACGATCTCGGAGCCGACCGCGGTGGTCGTCCCCGCCGGCGGCGGCGTCGGCAAGAAGCGGGTCCTGATCTCCGGCCCGGTCACCAAGACCGGGGCCAGCGGCACCGTCAAGGTGGTCCCGATGACCGCGAAGGGCAAGGCGCTCAAGGCCAAGTCCGTCGAGGTCGGCCCGGGGCTGGGTGCCGAGGTCGAGGTACCCGCGGAGGCAGCGCTGATCCAGCTCGTGCCCGAGGGGGTCGAGATCAACGCGGCCGTGGCGATGAGTGGCGACGGCGACGCGGTCGTCCCGTTCCGGCCGCTGCGCTCGGAGGTACGCACCGCGGGGGTTGCTCCCGGGCTGCCGTTGCCGTTGGAGCCCTAGCACTGCGGGTCGGCGGCAGGGGTTTGGTGCAGAGATTTGGGTTGGGCGGGGGATTGGGAGCTCGGGCGGTCGGGTCGACCAGTGGAAAGAATTTTCTTTCCGCCCGGGGACCAGCTCGGCAGACGGGTCGGGGAGGCGAACGAATTTTCGTTCGCCTCCAGATGCTGCCTCGGCTGGGGTGGGGTTGGCGGGGTGGAAGAAATTTTTCTTTCATGCGGAGACCCCATGATTGGCGTAGGCGTGGAAGGGTCACCTTCCGTGGGTGAGTGTGCCGTGGCCACACCCGGGCCGCCGCCCCGATAGCCAGCCAAGTCTTTCTCGATCTGGTCCGGTGTCAAGGACCGCGAAGCGGCCGGCGAAGCCGGCGCCCGAAGGGCGTCCTTGACGCCGGTCCAGATCGAGAGACCCTCAAAGAACGGGTCGGCGGCCCAGACCAGCCACAAAATCTCGGTACCAAAGCGCGCCGGTACGAGAAAGACTCGCCCTCAAGGCTGATAGCGCGGATCGACATCCTCGGCGGCGATCCCGAGCAGGTCCGCGATCTGCTCGACCACGACCATGAGCACCATCGCCTCGACCTCGGAGCGGGTGTTGCAGCGGTGCTCGATCGGCCGCCGGTAGATCACCAGCCGCGCGGGTTTCGCGCCCGAGCCGCGCTCGAGCGACCCGAGCGGGATGTGGTCCTCGACGGTCCACTCCTTGGGGATGTCCGGCGACTCCTCGACGGCGTACTCGATCAGGCCCAGCCGTGACTGCCAGCGACCATCGATCTCGGTGACGATGGCGAGCGCGATGTCGTCGAAGCGCTCGCGGCGGGTGCGCAGGACCGGCACCTTCGGGTCGGTCGGGACGGCCATCGGCCCGCGAGTCCCACGGCCGTGCCGATCCCTGTGCCTGGTCATGTACGCGAGCCTAACTGCGCGGCTGGCCTCAGGGGAGTACGGTTCACCCGTGACTGCTCGTCGTTGTTCGCGTACCGCCTGCCAGCGTCAAGCCGTCTGCACGCTCACCTATGTGTACGCCGACCAGACGGCCGTTCTCGGCCCGCTGGCGACCTATGCCGAGCCGCATGCCTATGACCTGTGCGAGGAGCATGCCGAGCGGCTGTCCGCGCCTCGGGGCTGGGAGGTCGTCAGGCTGGCCCGTGAGCCCGTCGACCCGCAGCCCAAGGGCGATGACCTGCTGGCTCTGGCCGATGCCGTCCGTGAGGCCGCGAGGCCGCCGGCTCCGTCCCCGCGAGGACCCGTCGGGGCACCCGCGCAGGACGACGCCGACGAGCCGGGGGCGAACGACGGCCAGCCCCGCCCCGGCGGCACCCGCCGCGGGCACCTCCGCGTGCTGACGTCGGAGTAGGACGACTAGAGTTCCGGACATGCCGGAGAGAGTCGACCCCGACATCGCCAACGCCGTCTTCAAGGCGTACGACGTCCGTGGCACCGTCCCTGACCAGATCGACGAGAACCTCGCCCGACTCGCCGGGCGGGCCTTCGTGCACGTCGTCGGCGCCCGCGGTGGCGAGATCGTCGTCGGCCACGACATGCGCCCCAGCTCTCCGGCGCTCTCGGGAGCCTTCGCCGACGGTGCGACCGAGGCGGGCGCCGACGTGACGATGATCGGGCTGGCTTCGACCGACGAGCTCTACTTCGCCTCCGGTCACCTCGGCCTGCCGGGCGCGATGTTCACCGCGAGCCACAACCCGGCGCAGTACAACGGGATCAAGCTGTGCCGGGCCAACGCGGTCCCGGTCGGCGCCGAGACCGGGCTCGACGAGATCCGCGACCTGGTCATCTCCGGCGAGGCCCCGATGGCCGACGTCTCCGGCGACATCAGCGAGACCGATGTGCTGGAGGCGTACGCCGCGCACCTGCTCGGCCTGGCCCCGGTCAAGGGTCGCCGGCTCACCGTCGTCGCCGACGCCGGCAACGGCATGGCCGGCCACACCGCGCCCGCGGTCTTCGGCCGCCTGGGTGAGGAGGCCGTCGAGCTGATCCCGATGTACTTCGAGCTCGACGGCACCTTCCCCAACCACGAGGCCAACCCGCTCGACTCGACCACGCTGGTCGATCTGCAGGCCAAGGTGCGCGAGACCGGCGCCGACGCCGGCCTGGCCTTCGACGGCGACGCCGACCGCTGCTTCCTGGTGGACGAGAAGGGCGACGTGGTCAGCCCGAGCGCGATCACCGCCCTGATCGCCGAGCGTGCCCTGGCCCTGGAGCCCGGCGCGACGATCATCCACAACCTGATCACCTCCCGCGCGGTTCCCGAGATCGTCACCGAGCTCGGCGGCACCCCGGTGCGCACCCGCGTCGGCCACTCCTACATCAAGGCCGTGATGGCCGAGTCCGAGGCGGCCTTCGGCGGCGAGCACAGCGGCCACTTCTACTTCCGCGACTTCTGGCGCGCCGACTCCGGCATGCTCGCCGCGCTGCACGTCCTCGGCGCCCTCGCCGAGACCGACAAGCCGCTGAGCGAGCTGCTGGCTGCTTACGCTCGCTATCCGATGAGCGGCGAGATCAACTCCACCGTCCCCGACCAGGCCGCCACCGTGGCCGAGATCGAGAAGGCGTACGCAGGTCGCGACGGTGTCACCGTCGACAAGCTCGACGGCCTGACCCTCTCTCACGCCGACTGGTCGTTCAACGTACGCGCCTCCAACACCGAGCCGCTGCTGCGGCTCAACGTGGAGGGCAAGGACACACTCACCATGGAGCGCGTGCGCGACGAGGCGCTCGCGATCATCCGAAAGACTCCACCGAACGAAAGGCGAGGCGCATGACTGGCGCAACGACCCCTCTGGGCCTGAGCGAGAAGCTGCTCGAGATCATCGTCTGCCCGCAGTGCCACGGCGACCTCCTGCCCGTCGAGGCCGACAGTGAGCTGGTCTGCCAGGGGGAGTGTGGGCTGGCCTACCCGGTCCGCGACGGCATTCCCGTCCTGCTCATCGACGAGGCCCGTCCCACCAAGGGCGAGTGAGGCCGCGATGACCTGGTTCGACGAGTCCAGGCTGGACGACGAGCGGGCGCTGGCCGGTATCGACCTGCTGCTGCGGTCGCTGGCCGAGTCCGGAGCCCGGGTCCGCCGGGAGGCTGCGGGGGCCGCAGAGCCCCTGCAGGAGGCCGTACGCCGCGCCGCGGAGACCGGCCGACCCCGGGCCGTCGTCGCCGCAGGTCCCGACTCGCGCCTGCTGCGCGCGGTCCTCGAGCCGTTCTGCCCGGTGCCGTTCGTTGCCTGGCCGGCCCCGGGCCTGCCGGGCTGGGCCGGGAGCCTCGATCTCGTGGTCGTGCTGGCCCCGACCGGCTCCGACCCGGGGGAGGCCTCGGCCGCCGCCGAGGCCGTCCGCCGTGGCGCCCAGCTGGTCGTGGCCGCTCCGGAGAAATCGCTGGTCGCCCAGCACGCCGAGGGGCGCGACAGCACCCTGCTCCCGGTCGAGGGCGGCGACACGCTCGCGATGGCGATCCTGATGCTCACCTATCTCAACTCGGTCGGTCTCGGTCCGGAGGCCGACGCGGACAAGGTGGCCGACGCACTCGACGACGTCGCCACCGCCTGCTCGCCGCATCGCGACATCTCGGTCAACCCGGGCAAGATCCTGGCGATCTCGCTGGCCGACTCGCTCCCGGTCGTGTGGGGTGGCTCCGTCCTGGCCGCCCGCGCCGCCCGGCGCGTCGCCGAGAACCTGCGCCGGGCCAGCGGCCGCGGTGCCATCGCCGGTGACGCCGACGACCTGCTCCCGGTCCTCGAGGCGGCGCGGCCGCGCAACGTCTTCGATGACCCCTTCGCCGAGGAGGAGGCGTCCGTACGTCCCGTTCTGGTCATCCTCGACGACGGCGCGACCGATCCGATCATGGTCGAGCAGCGACGCCTGCTCACCGAGGCGGCGGACACGCGCGGCGTACGGGTGGAGGTCGTCGAGGCGAACGCGACCACGGAGGTCGCCCGCTACGCGTCCCTGCTGCTCCAGGGCACATACTCCGCGGAGTATCTTCGTTTGGGTCTGGTTAACGACGGTTAATTCCGAATGACGGACCGAACCGTGTGATCTGGCTCATATCGCACGGTCAGGGTCGTTGGTGACGTCTCGCTATGGGCTGAAGACCCTGGACGTCGGGGAGTGGCCTGCTGTTCGATTTGGCAACAATTCAGCCACATCGAAGGCTGGCCCCCTCCCTGGAACAGGATCCCCCTCCCATGAGCCAGACCAAGTTCGTCGTCGCCGGTGCCCTTGCCGTCCTGGGCGCGTTCGTCTTCAGCGGACGACTCTCCGACCCCGCGCCGCCCGCGGCCGACGAGGCGAGCGCGGCGGCCGGCGGCACCCTCCGGATCGGCGTCGACAGCGCCGAGCCGGCGTACTACAAGGTCGACGGCGTCACCAAGGGCTTCGACTACCAGATGGCGCGCAGCGTCGCCGAGGGCATGGGCGCGGAGCCGGAGTTCGTGGAGATGGAGTTCAACGAGCTCTTCCCGGCCCTCGAGGCGGGCAAGATCGACATGATCGGCGCCCAGGTCACCAAGACCGACGAAGCGGAGAGGAAGTACGACTTCAGCGCTCCGTACTTCGTGACGTACGTGTCCTTCCTCGCCCCGAAGAACTCGACCATCAAGAGCCGCGACGACATCGACGGCAAGAAGGTCGCCGTCGTCGAGGGCACCGTCCAGGAGCGCTACCTCGAGGAGCAGTACGAAGACGTCACCGTCATCAAGACTCCGAACGCGGACGCCGCGGTCAGGTCGATGGGGCGGGGCGAAGCCGACGCGTTCTTCTACGGCGCTCCCTACTCCGAGTCGGTCATCAAGGGCGCGCCGATCCCGCTGACCGAGCCGATCGTCTACCAGGCCGAGGACGCCCCGATCGGGTTCGTGGTTCGGGAGGGTGATCAGCGCAAGGAGCAGATCGACGGGGTCATCGAGGACATGGTCCTCGATGGGGAGTGGGTGAAGATCAAGACGGACTACTTCGAGGCGGTCCCGCTCTCCGAGGTCTTCAGGGAAAAGGGCGCCTGATGCGCGAGTGTCTGTGTTTGATTCCGTTCACCTGGGCCGGCTTCTCGAAGGTGAATGATGCGCGTGATCTGTGTCACGCACTGCGGTGAAGGTTGGGTCACGGATCGTGACCGATCGTGACGACGATGGACGAAAACCTGGACGCGGGGGAGCAGACAGGTGTTTGATGCAACATCGTCCGGCCACTTGTGGCCAGCACGTCTCGGATTCTCGGCGCCGACGTGACGGGCATGCCCCACCATCCCGAAAACACAGGACTTCCGCATGAATCACATCAAGTTTGTCGTCGCCGGCGCCCTGGCCCTCCTAGGGGTCCTGGTCATCGGCGGCTACTTCGCCGACCCAGCCCCGAAAGCGACCGACGAGAAGAGTGCCTCCGCGGGAGGCACGCTGCGGATCGGTGTCGACGGCACCGAGCCCGCCTTCTACAAGGTCGACGGCGTGACCAAAGGGTTCGACTACGAGATGGCGCTCGGCGTCGCCGAGGGTCTGGGTGCCAAGCCGGAGTTCGTGGTGATGGACTTCAGTGACCTCTTCACCGCCCTCGAGGCCGGCGAGATCGACATGATCGGCGCCCAGGTCACCGAGACCGCGGAGCGGAAGCAGGACTTCGACTTCACCGCGCCCTACTTCGTCACCTACCTGTCCTTCCTCACCCCGGAGGGCTCGGCGATCAAGACGCGCGACGACATCGACGGCAAGAACATCGCGGTCGTCGAGGGCACGATCCACGAGCGCTATCTCGACGAGCAGTACGACAACGTCAACGTCGTCAAGGCCAAGGACGAGGACACCGCGGTCAAGGCGATCCAGGACGGCAAGGCGGACGCGTTCTTCTACGACGCCCCCTACACAACGCCGATCATCGCTCGCTGGCAGGACAGGTTCCCGCTGAAGGAGGCGATCGTCTACCCGGCGGACGATGCTCCGATCGGGTTCGTCATGCAGAAGGGTGACGAGCGCAAGGAGACGATCGACGGGGTCATCGAGGAGATGATCCTCGATGGGAAGTGGTTGAAGATCAAGAAGGAGTATTTCAAGGAGTACCCCCTCTCGGAGGTCTTCAAGGACAAGGGCGCCTGAGCCTGACGCGGCTCGCCCCACTTTGGGGCGCCTGAAGTCCAGTAGCCTACGATGCCCGCTGGCCCGGCTCAGCCAGGTCACAGTGTCTCGGCGCACCCCTCCCCCCAACCAGGACGTCGTATGAAATCCCTGAAGTTCATCCTTGCGGGCGCGGTCACCCTTCTGGTGATCCTGATCGTGGTCTCCAACACGGTTGAGACGACCGGCCCCTCCTCCGCCAGGCGCAGCAGCGCCGCCGATGACGGCCAGCTCAAGATCGGTGTGCTGGACAGCGCGCCGGTCTACTACACCGATGGCTCCACCGTGAAGGGCTTCGACTACGAGGTGGCCCTCGGCGTCACCGAGTCGCTCGGCATCAAGCCGTCGTTCATTCCGATGGACTTCGCCGACCTGTTCACCGCGCTCGACGAAGGCAAGATCGACATGATCGCCTCTCAGGTGAGCGTGACCGAGGAGCGCGAGGAGGCGTACGACTTCTCGCACCCCTACTTCGTCACCTACCTGTCCTTCACGACGCCGAAGAACTCCCCGATCAAGAAGCTCAAGGACATCAACGGCACCCGGGTCGCCATCGTGGACGGCACCGCGCAGGAGAGCATCCTCAAGGCCCGCTTTCCCAAGGCCGAGATCGTGAAGCGGAAGAACGAGGCGGCCGCGCTCGAGGCGGTCGCCGAGGGCAAGGCGGACTCGTTCTTCTACGACGCGCCGTTCACCGAAGGACTGATCAAGAGCGCCCCGATCACGATGGAGGAGCGGATCGTCTTCCCCTCCGACAAGGCACCCATCGCCTTCGTCTTCCGCAAGGGCGACGGGCTCAGGGACCAGGCCGACAGCGCGATCGACGAGATGATCGTCAACGGGGACTGGCTGCGGATCAAGACCGACTACTTCAGGGAATACCCGCTCTCGGAGCGGTTCCGGGAGCAGGGCGTCGAGTAGCACGACCCGCCCGCTAAGGTTCGAGTTATGAGCGCCGGACTCTTCGCACTCCTCGACGACGTAGCCGCCATCGCCAAGCTGGCGGCTGCGTCCGTCGACGACGTCGGCGCTGCCGCCGGCAAGGCCTCGGCCAAGGCCGCCGGTGTCGTCATCGACGACACCGCGGTGACGCCGCAGTACGTCCACGGCATCGCCGCAGAGCGCGAGGTGCCGATCATCAAGAAGATCGCCTTCGGCTCGCTGCGCAACAAGCTGCTGATCATCCTGCCGGTGGCGCTGATCCTGGCGCAGTGGGCGCCGTGGGCGATCACGCCGATCCTGATGCTCGGTGGTGCGTTCCTCGCCTTCGAGGGTGTCGAAAAGGTCCTGGAATGGGTCCGGCCGCGCGAGGAGACCCACGAGACGCCGGTCGTCCTGGAAGGGCCCGAGGCCGAGAAGACGATGATCGCGGGTGCCGTACGCACCGACCTGATCCTCTCCACCGAGATCATGGTGATCGCGCTCAACGAGGTCATCGACCAGGGCTTCTGGATGCGGCTCGGCGCCCTGGTGGCGGTCGCCTTCCTGATCACGATCGTGGTCTACGGCGTGGTCGCCCTGATCGTGAAGATGGACGACGCCGGCCTGTCGCTCTCCCAGCGCCCCGGTGCCTTCGCCCAGCGGCTCGGCCTGGGCATGGTCTCGGCGATGCCGAAGGTGCTCGCCGTGATCTCGGTGGTCGGCACCATCGCGATGCTCTGGGTCGGTGGCCACCTGATCCTCGTCGGTGTCCACGACGTCAACGGCCTCGCCGCCGGCCACCCCGGCTGGGCGTGGCCCTACGACACCGTCCACCACCTCGAGGAGGAGGTCCACCACGCCCTCGGCGCCGTCGGCGCGGCCGCGGCCTGGCTGGTCAACACCTTCTTCTCCGCCCTTGTCGGCCTCATCGTCGGCTCGGTCGTGGTCGGCGTACTCCACCTGCTGCCGATCAAGAAGAAGCACTGACGCCACCTGCATCTACCCGGCCGCGGCTGCTCGTGCCTCGCCGGCCTCGATCTCGGCCATCAGGTCGATGACGTAGCGGGCGAAGTCGATCTGGATGGTGTGGCGTGGGGCGGCGTAGTACTGCTCCAGGTGAGCCTCCTCGTCTGCCTTCAGGATGCGCTCCTGATCCTCGACGGGTGGAAGCACATAGCTCCCGGTGAGCAGGCGGGCCAGGAGCTTGGACTGCTGCTCGGCGAGGTTGACGATGGTGGGGGAGGACTGGGCGAGCCCCATGAAGTAGAGGTGGTCGGCGCCCGGCTTGATCATCCGCTTGAACAGCGGATAGCGGTGGTCCGCGTCGGGATGCAGCGAGACCTCGGCGGGGTCGAAGAACGGGAACGACATGTCGTAGCCGGTTGCCGCGATCACCACGTCCGCCTCGACCGACGAGCCGTCGACGAGGTGCACCGTCGATCCCTCGAACCGAGCGATCTCGGGGAGCATGTGGATGTCGCCCGAGCCGGCTTTGGTCAGGAAGTCGGCGCTGACCGACGGATGCGCGGACAGCGGCTCGTGGTCGGGCTCCGGGAGCCCGTACGTCGACATCGACCCGACCAGCCCGCGGATCAGCTCGCGGGAGGCCGCCAACGCCTGTTCCTTGGGGATGTCGGGCGGCGCCATCACCTTGTCGGCAGGCTGCCCGTTGCGATACTTCGGCAGCACCCACACGCCCCGTCGCGCGGAGACGTACAGCTTCGACGCCATCCAAGGCGAGGACAGCTCCGAGGCGATGTCCATCGCCGAGTTGCCCATCCCGACCACGATCACCCGCTTGCCGCGGATCTCGACGGGCTCGAACGGGGAGACGTAGGAATGGCTGTGGACGATCTCGCCGGCGAACTCGCCTTCCCACGCAGGCAGCCGCGGTGACCAGTGGTGGCCGTTGGCGACCACCAGATCGGTGTAGGAGCGGGTCTCCCCGGTCGACAGGGTGACCTCCCAGGACCGGTCCTCGCGCTGCGTGGCTCGTTCGACTCCGGTGTTGAACGTGATCTGCTCCCGCAGCCGGAAGTGGTCGGTGTAGTCGCGGAAGTACTGGTGGATCAGGGTGTGGTGCGGGAAGTGCGGGAACGACTCCGGCGCGGGGAAGTCCTCGAACTCCAGCCGGCTGGTCGAGGTGTCGATGTGCAGCGACTCGTAGACCGAGGAGAGCCCGTTGGGGTTGCGGAAGTACCAGTTCCCGCCGACGTCGTCGGAGAGCTCGAACTGGTCGTAGGCGACCCCGAACTCCTTGAGCCGCTTGGCCGTCGTGATCCCCGAGCAACCGGCGCCGATGATGCAGACTTTGACCTCGCTCATCGGGCCACCTCCGTGCCGGCCGCCCCACGCACTCGAAGGCGATGCGTTCGTAGGCGTCGGTGGTCGGGTGTGGGTGCTGTCATGTCCGCCAATAATAGGAACTTGTTCTAGTTTTCGACAGGGTTACGGGCGAACTGTTGGTTCCGGATTACCGCTCCCGTCAACCAGCGCTTGTAGTCTGAGAGCAACCTGCGTGGGAGATCCCGCTGATGCGCAGATGCGCGACGCAGGCCCGCATTAACTTCGGTAAGGAATAACCATGGACTACAAGGTTGCCGACCTGAGCCTGGCCGAGTTCGGCCGCAAGGAGCTCTCCCTCGCCGAGCACGAGATGCCGGGCCTGATGGCCATGCGCGAGCGCTATGGCAAGGACCAGCCGCTCAAGGGCGCCCGCATCGCCGGCTCGCTGCACATGACGATCCAGACCGGCGTCCTGATCGAGACGCTGACCGCGCTCGGCGCCGACGTGCGCTGGGCCACCTGCAACATCTTCTCTACCCAGGACCACGCCGCCGCTGCCGTCGTCGTCGGCAACGGCACCGCCGAGGACCCCCAGGGCACCCCGGTCTTCGCCTGGAAGGGCGAGACCCTGGCGGAGTACTGGGACGAGGCCGAGAAGGTCTTCGACTTCACCGACGCCGACGGCAACAAGGTCGGCCCGAACATGCTCCTCGACGACGGCGGCGACATCACGCTGCTCGTCCACAAGGGTGTCGAGTTCGAGAAGGCCGGCGCCGTGCCGGGCCAGGACTCCACCGACAACGAGGAGTTCAAGGAGGTCCTCCGGGTCCTCGACCGCTCGCTGAAGAACGACCCGCAGCGCTGGACCAACATCGCCAACGGCATCAAGGGCGTCACCGAGGAGACCACCACCGGTGTCCTGCGCCTCTACGACCGGTTCAAGGAGGGCTCGCTCCTCTTCCCGGCGATCAACGTGAACGACTCGGTCACCAAGTCGAAGTTCGACAACAAGTACGGCTGCCGCCACTCGCTCATCGACGGCATCAACCGCGCCACCGACGTGATGATCGGCGGCAAGGTCGCGGTCGTGTGCGGCTACGGCGACGTCGGCAAGGGCTCCGCGGAGTCGCTGCGCGGCCAGGGTGCTCGCGTCATCGTCACCGAGATCGACCCGATCTGCGCGCTGCAGGCGGCGATGGACGGCTACGAGGTCCGCCGCCTGGAGTCGGTCGTCGAGACCGCCGACATCTTCATCACCACGACGGGCAACTTCGACATCATCCGGGTCGAGCACTTCGAGAAGATGAAGAACCAGGCCATCGTCGGCAACATCGGCCACTTCGACAACGAGATCGACATGGCCGGCCTCGCGAAGATCCCGGGCATCGTCAAGGACGAGATCAAGCCGCAGGTCCACCAGTGGATCTTCCCTGATGGGAAGAAGATCATCGTGCTCTCCGAGGGCCGCCTGCTCAACCTGGGCAACGCCACCGGTCACCCGAGCTTCGTGATGTCGAACTCGTTCACCAACCAGACGCTGGCCCAGATCGAGCTCTTCACCAAGACGGACGAGTACCCGATCGGCGTCTACGTCCTGCCCAAGGCGCTCGACGAGGAGGTCGCCCGCCTCCACCTCGGCGCCCTCGGTGTCGAGCTCACCGAGCTCAAGCAGGAGCAGGCCGACTACCTCGGCGTCCCGGTCGAGGGTCCCTACAAGTCGGACCACTACCGCTACTGATCAACCCTCGCCGAGTCGGCTCGTTCTGACCGAAAACCTCGCCGAGTCGGCTCGTCATGACGAGCCGACTCGGCAGGGAATCGGGTCAGGACGAGCCGACTCGCGCGTTGTGGGGTGGCTCATGTGACGCGTCGCACGCACTGGGTGACAGAATCGGACACATGGCCGATCGCAGCGCTCCCGACCAACCCGCCAAGGGAAAGGTCCTCGTCGTCGATGATGATGCCTCGCTGAGCGAGATGCTTGCGATCGTGCTGAGACAAGAGGGGTTCGACTCACAGCTCGTCGCTCGTGGTGACATGGCGCTGCCGGCGTTCCACGACTACAAGCCCGACGTGGTGCTGCTCGACCTGATGCTTCCCGGGATGGACGGCATCGAGGTGTGCAAGCAGATCCGCAAGGAGTCGGGTGTGCCGATCGTCATGCTCACCGCGAAGGGCGACACGGTGGACGTGGTGGTCGGGCTCGAGTCCGGGGCCGACGACTACGTGGTCAAGCCGTTCAAGCCCAAGGAGCTGATCGCCAGGATCCGGGCGCGGGTCCGCAGGCACGGCGACGCCGTGCCCGAGGTGCTGGAGATCGGCGACCTCACCATCGACGTGGCCGGCCACCAGGTGACCCGTGGCGAAGAGCAGATCCAGCTCACGCCGCTGGAGTTCGACCTGCTGGAGTGCCTGGCCCGCAAGCCCCACCAGGTCTTCTCCCGCGAGGTGCTGCTGGAGCAGGTGTGGGGCTACCGCCACGCCGCTGACACCCGGCTGGTCAACGTGCACGTCCAGCGGCTGCGCTCCAAGGTCGAGCACGACCCGGAGAACCCCGAGATCGTCGTCACCGTCCGCGGCGTCGGCTACAAGGCAGGGCCCGTGTGACACTCCAGCAGGTCGTCCGCACAGCATCCCGGACGCCCAAGAAGCTCCTGACCACCTGGCGCCGGTCGATCCAGACCCGCGTCGTGGTCTACACCGTGCTCCTCACCGCGGCCGCCGTCAGCCTGGTCGGGCTGATCCTGCTCGAGCAGATCGGCGACGAGCTGGTCCAGGACCGCGTCGCCGCGGCGAAGGCGGAGGCCTCCGAGGAACTCTCCGCGGCCCGCGCCAGCATCGCGGAGACCTCAGGCGCCAACGGCGGCACCCCGCTGCAGCGCAACGACCTGGGCGACCCGATCATCCAGCGCAGCGTCTCGCGCGGCTACGGCGTCGTCATGGCCGGTCCGGTGACCTCGACCTCCGGCCGGATCAGCGACGACGGTGTCGAGTGGACACCCGGTGTGGACGTACGCAGCGTCCCGCGCACCCTCGAGGACCGCTTCCAGACGATCCGCGCCGAGCCGGCCTGGACCTACACCCGGATTTCCTACGACGACGGCGAGCGGTCCACGACCCCCGGCATCGTGATCGGGTCGCAGCTGGAGCTGCACGACGACACGTACAACATCTACTTCCTCTTCCCGATGGACCAGGAGCAGGAGACGCTCGGCGTCATCACGCGCGGGCTGCTGGCCGCCGGCGCGATCCTGATCCTGTTGATCGGTGTCGGCAGCTGGATCGTGACCCGCCACGTCGTCACACCGATCCGGATCGCCCGCAGGACCGCCGAGCGGCTCGCCGCCGGCCGCCTCGAGGAGCGGATGGTCGTCCACGGCGAGGACGACCTCACCGGCCTGGCGCTCTCGTTCAACCAGATGGCCAGCGGGCTGCAGAACCAGATCCGGCAGCTCGAGCACCTCTCCCGGGTCCAGCGACGGTTCAGCTCCGACGTCTCCCACGAGCTGCGTACGCCGCTCACCACCGTCCGCATGGCCAGCGACGTCCTCTACGAGGCCAGGGACACCTTCGACGCCCCGACGGCCCGGGCCGCCGAGCTGCTGCAGACCGAGCTGGACCGGTTCGAGACCCTTCTGAGCGACCTGCTCGAGATCAGTCGCTTCGACGCCGGAGCGGCCGTGCTCGACCTCTACGACACCGACCTGACCGCTTTGGCCCACGCCGTCGTCGAGGCCTACACGCCGCTCGCCGACAAGCGTGACATCGAGCTGAAGGTCGTCGCTCCGAGCCATCCGTGCATCGCCCAGGTCGACCATCGCCGGGTCGAGCGGATCGTACGCAACCTGGTGGCCAACGCCACCGACCATGCTCTGGTGGGGCAGACCGTCACCATCCGGATCGACAGCGACGAGCACGCGGCGGCGCTGACCGTGCGCGACCACGGTGTCGGGCTGGCCCCGGGGGAGACCGCCCTCGTCTTCAACCGGTTCTGGCGTGCCGACCCCGCCCGGGACCGTTCCAGCGGCGGCACCGGCCTGGGCCTGTCGATCTCGCTCGAGGACGCCCATCTCCACGGAGGCTGGCTGCAGGCCTGGGGCCGCCCGGACCAGGGTGCGCAGTTCCGGCTCACGCTTCCGCGCTATGCCGGCGCGGCGCTCAGGCACAGCCCGCTCCCGCTCGTCCCGGCGGACGCCCGCGACACCGTGGAGGCATCGTGAGACCCGTCTTCGCCGTCTTCCTGGCCGCGCTCGCGCTCCTCGTCTCGGCATGCTCGGGCGTGCCCGACTCCGGCCCCGTCCAGAGCGTCGACCTGGCCGCGCCGGACGCGCAGGAGGAGGTCATCCCCTACAACCCCGGCGCCCCGCGCGCGGGAGCGTCCCCGGGCGAGATCGTCGACGGGTTCCTCGACGCGATGAAGGCCACCCCGATGAGCACGGCCTATGCCCGCCGCTACCTGACCAAGGACGCGGCGATGAACTGGGCACCGGCCGGCCGCACGCTGGTCTACGGCGAGCTCGGCAGCCACGTCAGCTCCTCGCCGCGGGTGTCGGTGGAGCTGGAGGACGCCGGCTGGCTCGACGACCGGGGCGTGTGGCGCGGCAAGCTGGCCGCCTCGCAGGCGATCCTCGACTTCGAGCTGACCCGCGCCGAGGGCGAGTGGCGGATCAGCTCGGCGCCCAACGCTCTGGTGGTCGAGGAGGACTGGTTCCTGACCCACTTCGCCCGCAGCAACCTCTACTACGTCGAACCGACCGGCCACACCCTGGTGCCGGAGCCGATCTTCGCCCCCAAGGGCACCTCCTACGCCACCACCCTGGTCTCCAGCCTGCTGAGCGGCCCGGGGGAGGAGGCGCAGGGCGTGATCCGCAGCGCGCTCCCGCCCGAGGCGGACGAGCCCCGCTCGGTGGACGTACGCGACGGGGTGGCCGAGGTCGACCTCGCCGGCGACCTGGACGACCACAGTTCCGAGGACCTCCAGCTCATGGGCGCCCAGCTGGCCTGGACCCTGCGGCAGGACGCCAGCGTGGAGCGCATCCGGCTCACGATCGACGGCGAACCGGTGGTGCTGCCGGGCTACGGGGAGACGTTCGACGTCGACAGCGGAGGCGGCTACGACCCCAACGGCAACACCGCGAGAGTCGACCTCTACGCGCTCCGTGGCGGAGCGCTGGTGACCAGCACCGGCGAGAACGGCGACCCGTGGGTGCCGGTGCTCGGCGCCTGGGCGAAGTCCCACGGCGTCACCGATGTCGCCGTCGACGCCGACGGATCGACCGCCGCCGCGATCACCGCCGACCGCACCGGCGTCGTCGTCGGCCAGCTGACCAGCGACGGCGAGCTGACCAGGGCTCCGGTGAAGGGCACGCGCCTGCTGAGGCCCTCCTGGGACCTTGCCGGCCGGCTGTGGCTGGTCGACAAGGACTCGACCGGCGCCCGGGTGATGTACGTCGACGGCGACCGCCGCGTCCGCGTCGCGGTGCCCGGCGTGACGGGGGAGAACGTGACCCGGTTCCTGGTCTCCCGCGACGGCACCCGGTTCGTGGCGGTGATCGACGGCGAGTCCTCGGACCGGATCGTGGTCAGCCGCCTGCGGGCCAGCTCGAAGGGCGAGATCACCACCGCGACGTCGGCCGTCCTGCTGCCGCACCCGGACTCCGCGACGATGCGGGTCACCGACATCGCCTGGACCTCGCCGACCACCATCGTCGCGGTCCAGCAGATCAGCTCGACCGCGCTCTTCCAGTCGGTCTCGCTCGACGGCGCCCCCAGCGGCGAGCGCTACACGCTCAGCGACCGGGTCACCGGCGTCGTCGGCTCCCCGGTGGCCTCGGCCCGCCTCTACGCGATCTCGGGCTGGACCCTCCTCGATCCCCTCGACAGGTTCGACCTGGGCCTACCCTCCGACCTCTCCGACGTCACCTACCAGGGCTGAGTCTCCACAGCCTTATCCACAGGTACGCCGCCCCTGGTTGCCCCGTGGCACGCACCCTGGTCGACTCGGGCCCATGGGCTTCGCAGTGCTTGATCGTCTCGGGCTTCGCTTCGCTGCGCTTGATCGTCTCGGGCTCCGCTTCGACTTTGCCGACGCGTGGCACGACCTCGTCGTCGGCGGCCGCTGCGTCGGCTGCCGACGACCCGGCAGGCTGCTCTGCCACGACTGCCGGGCCGACCTCCCGGACACGGCCCGGCCGAGCCCGCCGAGCCCGGCGCCGACGGGGATCGCCCCGGTCTTCGCGGCAGGGCCCTACGACGGCACGCTGAAGCAGCTCGTCATCGGTCTCAAGGAACACCAGCTCCTCGGCCTCCGCGTGCCTCTGGCCGGCCTGCTCGCGCTCTCCGTCCTCGAGGCGATGGCGACGACCGGTGCCGGCCCGACCGTCCTCGTCCCGGTCCCGTCACGCCCGGCCTCCGTGCGCGAGCGCGGCCTCGACAGCACCGCGGCGATCACACGCGGGGCAGCCGCGATGCTGAGGCGGCACGGGCTCGGCGTACGCCATCACCAGCTGCTCCGCACCAGACCGGGCGTCGCGGACCAGGCCGGCCTCGACTCCCGGCAGCGACAGGCCAACCTCGACGGTTCGATCACCTGTCCTGCGTCCGGCATCCGGACACTTGCCAGGAAGATCCCGCGAGCGACGCTCATCGTCTGCGACGACGTGATCACCACCGGCGCGACCGCGCGGGAGGCTCAACGAGCGCTGGAATCGGTCGGTCTCGGCGTGAAAGCGATCGCGACCGTAGCGGCCACCCAGCGTCGGTCTCGCGTTCAAATGTAGGAAACCGTCATGTAATTCTGTTGAAGGGCTTTCGTGGCGCAGATCGGCGAACTACCGTCACTACATGGAGTCCGCCTGGGTCCGTGGTTGCGTCGCAGAGAGGTCCGCATTGCGGGCATCCGAGCGGCAAGCCGATGCCAGTCGCAGGCGAAACGGTCCACGTAACCCTGGAGACAGGGGATCACGGTGCGGCTTAGAGATAAGTCCTGCCCTTGCCCTCCCGTCAGATACGGGAACCAGCAAGGAGAAGGTGGAGTGGCATCAAGCTGCTAAGCCTCAGCAGGCGATTGTGGGGTCGAAGACCAGGTCGGCCGGGCGGACTCCGTACCCCGGAGGTCACATGCGCTGACTGTCCGGGATCCCGCCAACCCCGAAACACCGGGAGGTACCGATGGAAGTTGTCGTCACGGCTCGCAACGCCGAGGTCTCAGACCGCTATCGCGCTCACGTAGCAGAGAAGCTCGCGAAGCTCGAGAAGCACGACCACCGCATCATCAGGATCAACGTGGAGGTCGACAACGAGCCCAACCCGCGCCAGCACAAGGGCGCCGTACACGTCGAGCTCACCGCATACTCGAAGGGTCCGGTCATCCGGGCCGAGGCGTGTGCCGAGGACAAGATGGGGGCGCTGGACCTGGCTGTCGACAAGATGGCTTCGCAGATGCGCCGGGCCGCCGACCGCCGCAGAGTCCACCGCGGCCGTCGTACGCCGGTATCCGTCGGACAGGCACTCGCGGGCATCGAGCCCGACGGCCTGGCCAGGACGTCCGAGTCGGAGCAGCTCGAGGAGGAGACCGTACGCGAGCACCAGGTCGGTCCGATCACGGTGACGGGGGAGGGGCCCTTGGTGGTCCGGGAGAAGACGCACACCGCGGAGCCGATGACGCTCGACCAGGCCCTCTACGAGATGGAGCTGGTCGGACACGACTTCTACCTCTACATCGACAAGGACTCGATGCGGCCGGCGGTCGTCTACCGTCGGCGGGGATACGACTACGGGGTGATCGCGCTCAACCGCGCAGACCTCGTCTGACGGCTGTGACGAGCAACCGCTCGTAAGCACGTCGGCCGGGACTTATCCATCCCTCAGGTGGATGAGTCCCGGCCATTCTCTTTGTCATCATCAGTTACGTGCCATGATGCATTCGTGTCATCTACATCTGGTGCCGATCGTGAGCCGGTCCGCGTCTTGGTTGTCGACGACCAGGAACTCTTCCGAAGGGGCCTGGTCGCGCTGCTGGCGAGCGAGCCCGGCATCGAGGTCATCGGAGAGGCGACCAACGGCATCGAAGGCACCGAGCGCGCCGCGGCTTCCGCTCCTGACGTCGTGCTGCTGGACGTACGCATGCCGAAGCAGACCGGACTGGAGGCCTGCGTCGCCATCAAGGAGGCCGTCCCCTCGGCCAACATCATCATGCTGACCGTCTCCGACGAGGAGGCCGACCTCTACGACGCGGTCAAGGCCGGTGCCATGGGCTACCTCCTCAAGGACTCCTCGATCGACCAGGTCGCCCAGGCGATCCGGGTCGTCGCCGACGGCCAGTCGCTGATCAGCCCCTCCATGGCGGTCAAGCTGATGGAGGAGTTCAAGCAGATGTCCCGGCCGGACCGCTCCCCGGTCCCCGGTCCCAAGCTCACCGACCGCGAGCTCGAGGTCCTCGGCCTGGTCGCCAAGGGCCTCAACAACCGCGAGATCGCCAAGCGGCTGTTCATCTCGGAGAACACGGTCAAGAACCACGTACGCAACATCCTGGAGAAGCTCCAGGCCCACTCGCGCATGGAGGCGGTCATGTACGCCGTGCGCCAGAAGCTCCTCAACGTGGACTAGGCTGACGCCAGCGTCGCGTGTCGGTGGCAGACCGTGTCAGGCATGGAGGCGCCGGAATCGAAGGAGCACGACTGATGTTGTCGTCCCCTTCGCCCTCACGTGACTGAGGGCGAGAAGACCAGGCTGATCGCCTGGAGCAACGAGATGCGCGACGTGCACGAGCGTCTGCGCAAGGCCCTGCGGGTGGCGCAGGAGGCCATCGCCGCGGGAGATCCCGCCGAGCCGGCGGCTCGTGACCTGCTGCTGTTCTGTCATGGGTTCTGTGCGGCCCTGACCGGCCATCACGAGGGCGAGGACCGGGAGCTCTTCCCGGCGATCGCCCGGTCGCACCCGGAGCTGCGCGAGACGATCCGCTATCTCGAGCAGGACCACTCCATGATCGGCCACCTCCTCGGCGGCCTCCAGGCCGCCGTCGATCGGGCCGCAACCCCCGAAGACCTCGGGAAGCACCTCGAGGGCATCGCCGCGATCATGGAGTCCCACTTCCGCTTCGAGGAGCGCAAGCTGCTGAGCGTGCTCGACACCTTGAGGCTCGATGCGGACGTCGGCGAGGTCTTCGGCCCGCTGTGAAAGAAATTTTTCTTTCACCGGCCGAGCGCTGCGACCGTTCGGCGGGCATCGTTCCAGGCGATCCACGCCGTACGCAGGCGGGGCAGCGGCGCCGGGTCACCCCGGCGCCGTGCCCGGAGCCGGTCACGTAGCCACGCCGGTGCGTCGACCTCCTCGATCGCTGCCGTCTTGGTGAGCAGCCGGCCCTGGTCGGCCGCGTGACGGCCTCGGGCCATCGCGGTCAGGCTCAGCTCTGCGATCTCGGGCTCGAGGACCCACCAGGTGGGATGTCTGACCGCCCGCGCCCAGTAGCCGCATACCTCGCTGCGCGCGGCTTCGCGGATGTCCTCCTCGCTGGCGGGTGGGAACGCCGTCCGCACGTCGTCGCCGAACACCGTCTGGCCGTGGACGGCCAGCTCGACGCGGGGGATCGTGGTCAGCGGCCGGTGCACCAGCCGGCCGTGGGTCCACGTCGGGTGCGGCGCCTCGTGCTCATGTCGCCGGTCCAAGGCGACATAGGCACAGCCGAGATCGGCGCCCGCCGCGACACCGGCGTCGAGGTCACTGTGGATGGACGAGATCAGGTCCGTGTCCGGCGGCCCGTCGGTGAGCGCGACCAGGTCCAGGTCGCTCACGCCCGGGACGTAGTCGCCGGTGGCGAGGGATCCCGCGACGTACAGGCCGGATACCCAGGACAGGGTCGCGAGCCGGTCGGCAAGAGCTGCGATCGCGGGGTGGCTTGCAGGGGCTCCCATCGTTCGCACCGTACCCCGATTCAGGTCGGCGAACGTCCGGAACCGGCTCTAGAGTCGGACTCGTGCCCCGCTCTCAGACACTCAGCCGCTCCCAGGCCCGCCGGATCGCGCTGGCGGCGCAGGGGTTCGCCGACAAGCCCCACACGACGCCGACGATGCGTACGTTCCAGCGCACGCTCGAGCGCACCGGAGTCCTCCAGGTCGACTCGGTCAACGTCCTGCAGCGCGCGCACTACATGCCGCTCTACAGCCGGATGGGGGCGTACGACACCGGGCTCCTGCACCGCGCCAGCAAGGGGCTCGAGGACCGCCGGATGGTCGAGTACTGGGCCCACGTGCAGGCGTTCATGCCGGTCGAGCTGTGGCCGCACATGCAATGGCGGATGGACCACTACCGCGCCCAGAAGGGCTCGAAGTGGTGGGGGAGCGTGCCGGACGGGATGAAGGAGAAGGTGCTGGCGCTGGTGGCCGAGCAGGGAGCGCTCACCGCGCGCGAGGCGGCAAAGGTGCTCGACGACGCCGGCCCGCAGACCAAGGACCACTGGGGCTGGAACTGGTCCGACTCGCGCAAGACCCTCGACATCCTCTACATGTTCGGCGAGCTGGCGATCTCGCACCGCAACGACCAGTTCGAGGTCGCCTACGACCTGCCCGAGCGCGTCATCCCGCGGATCCACCTGGACGCGCCGACGCCGTCGAAGGAGGAGGCCCACCTCGAGCTCGTACGCCGCGCCACCCGGTCCCACGGGGTCGGCACCGCCAAGGACATCGCCGACTACTTCCGGATGCGCGTCGACGACACGACACGCGCGCTCAACCAGCTCATCGACGCCGGCGAGGTGGAGCCGGTCGCGGTCCAGGGCATCCGCAAGCAGGCGTACCTCTTCTCGGGGTCCCGCCTCCCGCGGCGCGTCGAGGCCCGCGCGCTGCTGAGCCCGTTCGACCCGCTCGTCTGGGAGCGGGAGCGCACCGAGGCGCTCTTCGACTTCTTCTACCGGATCGAGATCTACACGCCGGCGCACAAGCGGATCCACGGTTACTACGTGCTGCCGTTCCTCCTCGGCGAGCACATCGTCGGCCGCGTCGACCTGAAGGCCGACCGCAAGAGCGGAACGCTCCAGGTCAAGGGCGCTTATACGGAGGAGGGCGCGCCCGTGGAGACGGCCATCGAGCTGGCGGCCGAGCTCGAGCGGCTCGCCGGATGGCTCGGCCTGAGTGCCATCGAGGTCGAACCCAAGGGCGACCTCGCGCCGGCCCTGGTCACGGAGATCGTCCGCTGAAGGCGGCGACCGGATCCTGCTCGGGGGATTAGTCTGCGGGCATGTCGTTGCGGTTCACCACGCGGGAGTCCGAGTCGCCATGGGTCGACTCGGTGTGGACCTGCGAGAGCGACGGCGTCGAGACGATGACCTCGGTGGCCGCCAGCCGATGGGGGCTGGTCTTCTGGGAGCAGAACGGCGAGACGTACGCCTCGGTCACCGGCCCTGAGACGGCCACCGGTCGTGCTCCGGTGCCTGAGGGAGCCAGGTTCGTCGGCATCGAGTTCGCCCACGCGACGACGTTGCGGACCATGCCGACGAGCGGGCTCGTCAACGGCGGGATACTGCTCCCCGATGTGACGGCCAGACGGTTCCGTCTCGACGGCAGCTACTGCGAGACTCCGCAGCCGGACGACGCCGAGGCTCTGGTCGACCGGCTCGTACGCGACGGGGTGATCCTTCGCGACCCGCTGGTCGCCGGGGTTCTGCGCGGTGACCGGGCCGGTGTCTCCGACCGCACCGTGGAGCGCAGGTTCCGCGCGGCTACCGGTCTGTCCCGCGGAGCGCTCCACCAGATCGACCGCGCCCGTGAGGCGGCGACGTTGCTTGCCACCGGTGCGATCACCGCCGACGTCGTCGTCAAGCTCGACTACTTCGACGAGCCGCATCTTGCCCGGGCTCTGCGGCGCTATGTCGGCCGGACGGCGGGGCAGCTGCGCGAAGGCTCCGGCGGAGCCATCGCGCTCGATCTCCCTCAGCCGACGGTGTAGACCAGCTTCACGACGCCGTTCGCGTAGGTCTCGCTGTCGGCGAGCGTCAGCTGCTGCTTGTCACGGTCGGCGTCGCTGAACGGACTCCGGCCCGCGCCGAGGAGCACGGGGAACATCAGCAGGTGGTAGCGGTCGACCAGGTTCGCGTCGGAGAGCCGCCGTGCGAGCTCGAGGCTGCCGTGGATGTAGAGCGACCCGCCATCTTCCTTCTTCAGAGCCGCGACCTCGTCGACCGTACGCAGGATCGCCGTCGGCCCCCAGCCGTCCAGGAGGTCGTCCTCCTCGAGCGACGTCGACACGACGTACTTCGGCAGGTCGCGGTAGACCGCGTGGTCCTCTGAGTCGCGCCAGACCGGCGCGAAGATCTCGTAGCTGTTGCGCCCGAGCAGCAGGGCGGAGGTGTCCGCCATCTCCTCGCCCTTGAGGGCGAACGCCTCGGGCAGGAACTCCGTGGCCATCACCCAGCCCCCGCTGCGGTGCCCCTCCGCTTCGCTGCCGGGGGAGTCGGCCACGCCGTCCAGCGATACGAACCCGGTCCAGACGATGTCGCGCATGTGCTTCTCCTCGTGTGTTCTCTGCCTCTGAGCAAGCACCAACCTAGGGACGTACGGGCCACGCGTCTTGTACAAAACCGACAGACCCGATCCGGCATCCGGGCAAGCGACCAGACATCGAGATCAGGTCGTTGTGGTCGTCGCCGTACGGTGACGACCGGCAGGTGGGTAGAGTGAGCGTGCTATCTGTCTGCCGCTAGTAGGAGCCCGCCACCGTGGCAATTCTCGACAAGATCCTTCGCCTCGGCGAAGGCAAGATCCTTCGCGAGCTCGAGGCCATCTCGAAGGCCGTCAACGCGATCGAGGACGAGTTCGTCGCGATGAGCGATGACGAGCTGCGCGGGATGACCGACGAGTTCAAGCAACGCCTGGAGAACGGCGAGGATCTCGACGACATCATGGCCGAGGCCTTCGCCACGGTCCGCGAGGTCACCAAGCGCGTCCTGGGCCAGCGTCACTACGACGTGCAGATCCAGGGCGGCGCGGCGCTCCACCTCGGCAACATCGCCGAGATGAAGACCGGTGAGGGCAAGACCCAGACCGCGGTGCTCCCGGCCTACCTCAACGCGTTGGCCGGCAAGGGCGTCCACGTCGTCACGGTCAACGACTACCTGGCCAAGTTCCAGGCCGAGATGATGGGCCGCATCTACGGCTTCCTCGGCCTCACCGTCGGCGTGATCCTGCCGCAGATGACCCCGGCGCAGCGCCGCGAGGCCTACAACTGCGACATCACCTACGGCACCAACAACGAGCTCGGCTTCGACTACCTGCGCGACAACATGGCCTCCTCCATGGCCGACCTGGTTCAGCGCAGCCACTTCTTCGCGATCGTCGACGAGGTCGACTCGATCCTGATCGACGAGGCCCGAACCCCGCTGATCATCTCGGGCCCGACCGAGGACGACGTGAAGTGGTACGACGAGTTCGCCACGATCGCCAAGACGCTGACCAAGGACGTCGACTACGAGGTCGACGAGAAGAAGCGCACCATCGCCGTTCTCGAGCGGGGCATCACCCGGGTCGAGGACCACCTCGGCATCGAGAACCTCTACGAGGCGGTCAACACCCCGCTGATCTCGTTCATGAACAACTCGATCAAGGCCAAGGAGCTCTTCCGCCGCGACAAGGAGTACGTCGTCGCCAACGACGAGGTCCTGATCGTCGACGAGCACACCGGCCGCATGCTCGCCGGTCGCCGCTACAACGACGGCCTGCACCAGGCGATCGAGGCCAAGGAGGGTGTGAAGGTCCGCGAGGAGTACCAGACCCTGGCGAGCATCACCCTGCAGAACTACTTCCGCCTCTACGAGAAGCTCTCCGGCATGACCGGTACGGCGATGACCGAGGAGTCGGAGTTCGACAAGATCTACAAGCTCGGCGTGGTCCCGATCCCGACCAACAAGCCGATGATCCGCAAGGACCAGCCCGACCTCGTCTACCGCACCGAGGAGGCGAAGTACGAGGCCGTCGCCGACGACCTGGTCGAGCGCCACAAGAAGGGCCAGCCGGTGCTGGTCGGCACCGTCTCGGTGGAGAAGTCCGAATACCTCGGCAACATCCTCAAGAAGCGCGGTGTCCCGCACACCGTCCTCAACGCGAAGTACCACGCCGACGAGGCCAAGATCGTCGCGCTGGCCGGCCACAAGGGCGCCGTCACGGTCGCCACCAACATGGCCGGTCGAGGCACCGACATCATGCTCGGTGGGTCCGTCGACTTCCTGGCCGACCAGGAGCTCCGCAAGCAGGGCCTGGAGCCCACCGGCGAGACCGCCGATGCGTACGAGCAGGCCTGGGCGCCGACCGTCGAGCGGATCAAGGCGCAGGTCGCCGCAGAGCACGAGGAGGTCACCGAGCTGGGTGGTCTCTACGTCCTCGGTACCGAGCGCCACGAGTCCCGCCGCATCGACAACCAGCTGCGTGGTCGTTCCGGCCGTCAGGGTGACCCGGGCGAGTCCCGCTTCTACCTGTCGCTGGAGGACGACCTGATGCGCCTGTTCAAGGGCGAGTGGGTCGACCGCATCCTGACCACGCTGAAGATCCCCGACGACGTGCCGATCGAGGCCAAGTCGGTGACCAAGTCGATCGCCAACGCGCAGACCCAGGTCGAGGGCCAGAACTTCGAGTCCCGCAAGAACGTCCTCAAGTACGACGACGTCATGGACCGCCAGCGCAAGGTGATCTACGCCGAGCGCCGCGAGGTGCTCGAGGGCGCTGACCTCGAGGACCAGATCCGCACCTTCATCGACGACGTCGTCACCGGCGTCGTCACCGGCGCGACCCAGGACTACGCCGAGGAGTGGGACCTCGACCAGCTGTGGACCGACCTCAAGCAGATGTGGCCGGTCTCGGTCGAGCCCGAGAAGCTGATCGCGGACGCCGGTGGCAGCAAGGACGACCTCGACCGCAACGAGCTGATCGAGATCCTCAAGAAGGACGCCCAGGAGGCGTACGACCGCCGCGAGGAGGAGATCGGCTCCGAGGGCATGCGCGAGGTCGAGCGCCAGGTCGTCCTCTCGGTGCTGGACCGCAAGTGGCGCGAGCACCTCTACGAGATGGACTACCTGCGTGAGGGCATCGGCCTGCGGGCCTACTCGCAGCGTGACCCGCTGGTGGAGTACCAGCGCGAGGGCTACGACATGTTCACCGCGATGATGGACGGCATCAAGGAAGCCGCGGTCGGCTACCTGTTCAACCTGGAGGTCCAGGTCGAGCAGGCGGAGCCGGAGTTCCACTACCACCCCGACGGCACCCGTCACGCCGGTCCGATGCACGAGGGCGCGCTCGCCGAGCCGCCCGTCGGTGTCGGTCAGGCCGGCGGTCTCCAGGACATCTCCGAGGCCCTGAAGGCACAGCCGGCCGCCGCTCCCGTGAGCAGCCCCGGCGCGCCCCAGATCCACGCCAAGGGCCTGCAGAAGCCTGCCACCCCCAAGCACTTGGCCTTCTCCGGCCCGGACGAGCAGGGTCAGGCCGAGGCGCAGGGCAACACCGTCAGCAACGCCGACGACCCCTACGCCAAGGTCGGCCGCAACGAGCAGTGCCCGTGCGGCTCCGGCAAGAAGTTCAAGCAGTGCCACGGCCGCCCCGGCGGCCCGACCGGCCTCACCACTCGCGTCAACGGCTGAGGCCCCTCAGCGCACAACCCGTGGAGCGCTGTACGTACCCAGGTACGTACAGCGCTCCACGGGTTCATGTGTACGGCCCGAAGTTGAGGACCGTGCAGATCCAGTTCTCGCTGCTCTGCTCGAAGCGGAGGGCCATCGCACGGTAGCCGTGGCCGTACTTGATCGTGGCGGTGGCCTCGACGATGGTGTCGGTGACGACGTGAAGGTGCCACCGATAGACGCGGGGACGGACCGGCTGGTGGCGGCCCAGGCCGGGCTCGTACGCCCCGCTACGGGCGGTCAGAGCGGCGCGGTAGCGCAGGTCGGCGACGACCTCCTTGGTGGTCCAGCGGACCAGCTGGCTCGCCGGACGGTCCCCGCCGACGACCTCGGCGATCTTCTGGGCGAACTGTGGGATCCACGCGTTCAGATGGCCGCGGGCGGGGACGATAGGGATCGGCTCGGCCAGCAGGGCGTCATCCTGCCCGCTCCGGTCCGGCTGCGGCGGGTCCAGGCGTGGCTGTAGGTCGAAGGCGAGCGTGCCCTGGACATCGGCCAGAGGCACCTCGGCAGGGCGTTGCGGATCCGGCTCCGCAGGATCAGGGTCCCGAGATGGTAGAGCGCTCATGGGCGCAAACTCCTTTCTACGCAGGCAACCTTCTCTTACCCGTTATTCGTCGTTCTAAACCGGCGAGTAACAGAAGGTTCTGCTGTGACAAAGGAGACTGGAGGGACGGGCTACGTTGCCTGGTCGTCGTAGGGCGGCTTCTCACCGGCCAGAAGAGGCCTCGGCGCCTTGGCGCGCGCCTCTTCCTCCTCGATGTCGGCGAGAGCTTCCTGGATCTGTCTGCTGACGATGCGACGCGGGTCGAGGTCGCGCAGCTCGAGGTCCTGGTAGGCGGGCCCGAGCTCTCCGCGCAGATCGTCTCGCGCGTTGTTGGCCAGGTTGCGCACCTGGTGGAGGAGGCGGGCGATCTGCCGTGCCATGTCGGGGATCTTGTCCGGCCCGAAGACCAGGATGGCGATCACGACGATGACGGCAAGCTCCGCGAAGCCGATGCCGAACACGGAGGTGAACCTACAGGCTCAGAGCTTGGAGGTGGGAGTGAGGCCCAGTTGCATGCCCGCGAGCCCGCGGCCGCGGCCCGAGATCGTACGTGCCACCTCGGCCAGGACCTTGGCTGACTCGGCGGTCGGGTCGGACTCGACGATCGGCTTTCCGGCGTCGCCGGCCTCGCGCAGGGTCTGCTCCAGCGGGATCTGGCCGAGCAGCGGCACCTTCGAACCGAAGCGCTGGGAGAGGGTGTCGGCGACCCGCTGGCCACCGCCGGAGCCGAAGACCTCCATCTTGGAGCCGTCGGGCAGCACGAGCCAGGACATGTTCTCCACGACGCCGACGACGCGCTGGTGCATCATCTCGGCCATCGTGCCGGCCCGCTCGGCCACCTCGGCGGCGGCCTCCTGCGGGGTGGTGACCACGACGATCTCGGCGTTGGGCAGGTGCTGGCCCAGCGAGATCGCCACATCGCCGGTGCCGGGGGGCAGGTCGAGCAGCAGCGCGTCGAGGTCGCCCCAGTAGACGTCGGAGAGCATCTGGACCAGGGCCCGGTCGAGCATCGGTCCACGCCAGGCGACGACCTGGTCACGGCGCGGCTTGAGCATCCCGATCGAGATCACCGAGACGCCGGAGGCGGTCGGGACGGGCATGATCAGGTCGTCGACCTGGGTCGGCCGGGAGTCGGCCACGCCCAGCATCGCGGGCACCGAGTGGCCGTAGATGTCGGCGTCGACGATGCCGACCTTGAGACCCTGGCTGGCGAGCGAGACGGCCAGGTTGACCGTGACCGACGACTTGCCCACACCGCCCTTGCCCGAGGCGATCGCGAAGACCTTGGTCAGCGAGCCCGGCTGGGCGAAGGGGATCTCCCGCTGCGCCTGGCCGCCGGTGAGCCCGTTGCGCATCTCGGTGCGCTGCTCGTTGGTCATCACACCCAGCTCGAGGTCGACGCCGGTGACGCCGTCGACCTTCTCGAGCGCCGCGGTGGTGTCGCGGTTGATGGTGTCCTTGAGCGGGCAGCCGGCGACGGTCAGCAGCACCTTGACGCTGACGAGACCTGCGTCGTCGATCGACACGGAGTCGACCATCCCCAGCTCGGTGATGGGACGTTTGATCTCCGGGTCCTGAACGGTCGCCAGGGCTGCGTTGACACGGTCGAGAAGCGGGCTACTCACGGTATGCAAGCCTACGTCGTACGTGGGGAGTCTCCAGCATCGCCCGAGGGCTGGTCGATCGGGCCGCGGTGACGGTCACGCTCGTCCAGCTCCTCGAGGAGCAGCCGGAGCTCGGAGCGGAGGTAGTCGCGGGTGGCGACCTCGCCGAGGGCCATCCGCAGCGACGCGGTCTCGCGGGCGAGGAACTCCATGTCGGCCTTCGACTGCGAGGCGATGCGTCGGTCCTGCTCGGCGATGGCCCGGTCGCGGTCCTCCTGGCGGTTCTGCGCGAGCAGGATCAGCGGCGCGGCGTACGAGGCCTGCAAGCTCAGAGCCAGGGTCAGGAAGATGAACGGGAACTCGTCGAAGCGCCACTCGTTCGGAACCAGGAGGTTCCAGGCGACCCAGATGACCACGACCATGGTCATCCAGGCGATGAACCGGGCGGTGCCCATGTAGCGGGCGAAGGCCTCGGCGAAGGAGCCGAAGGCGTCGGCGCGGAAGGTGGGCCGCCGGACCAGCGGGCGGCGCAGCTCGCGCGGGGTGTCGAGGCGGCCGCGGGCGGCGCGGGTGTCAGCCACGGCGCACCATCTCCGGCGTGATCACCTTGTTGGGACGGGTGTCGGGCCTGGTGTCGGGCCGCGGCTCGGTGGGCGACTCCTGGCGGGCGAGGTTCTCGCGCCAGTTCTCCGGGAGCAGGTGGTCGAGCAGGTCGTCGACGGTGACCGCGCCGGCCAGATGGCCGTTCTCGTCGACGACGGGAGCGGCGACCAGGTTGTACGTCGCCAGGTGCGCCGCGACCTGCTCGGTGCTGTCCTCGGGGCGCAGCGGCTCCAGGGACTCGTCGAGCGCGCCCGCCACCAGCGTGGACGGCGGCTCGCGCAGCAGCCGCTGGATATGGGCGATGCCGAGGAACTTGCCGGTCGGCGTCTCCAGCGGAGGGCGGCAGACGTAGACCAGGGCCGCCTGGGCCGGGGTGAGGTCGGGGTTGCGTACGAGCGCGAGCGCATCCGCGATGGTCGCGTCGGGGCCGACGATGACCGGCTCGGGGGTCATCATCGAGCCGGCGGTGTCCTCCTCGTAGGACATCAGCCGGAGTACGTCCTTGGCGTCCTCGGGCTGCATCAGGTCGAGCAGCAGGGTGGCGGTCTCCTCGGGCAGCTCGGCGATGAGGTCGGCGGCGTCGTCGGGCGACATCTCCTCGAGCACGTCGGCGGCACGCTCGGAGTCCAGGGCCCGCACGATGGCGACCTGGTCGTCCTCGGGCAGCTCCTCGAGCACCTCGGCGAGGCGCTCGTCGTCGAGGGCGGCGACGACCTGTCGCTGGCGCTCGGGCGGGAGCTCGTGGATCATCGTCGCGGCATCGGCCGGGCGCATGTCGTGGATCGCCTGGACCAGATGGGTCGCGGCCTGCGTGGGGGAGCGGCTGGCCAGCCCCTCGGTGTCGCTCCACTCGACCACGTGGGTCTGGCCGCGGCGGCGCAGCGCCTTGGAAGGCTCCTGGACCGCGACCCGGGACAGCAGCCAGTCGCGGTTGCGGGCCTGCTCCATGCCGACGTCGTAGACGGTCCCGACGACGCCGGTGGGGCGGATGGTGACCTGACGGTCGAACATCTGGCCGATCACCAGGGTCTCGGTCGAACGCTGCTGGAAGCGGCGCATGTTGAGCAGACCGGTCGTGTAGATCTGCCCGGCGTCGATGCTGGTCACCCGGGTCATCGGCACGAAGATGCGCCGGCGCCCGAAGACCTCGACGACCAGCCCCAGCACGCGCGGCTGCCGGGCGTCGGATCTGACCGTGACCACGAGATCTCGCACCTTGCCGACCTGCTCACCGAGCGGGTCGAAGATCGGAAGGCCGACCAGGCGTGCCGCGTAGACGCGGTTGGGCGAGGTGCTCACGGCCCAACGTTATGACATAGGCCCCAGCAGGTCGCTTCGACGCTCAGCCGGTGGCACTGAGCGTGAATTCGATGAGCTATCAGAACTGCACCGGAAGGGGAACCGCGATCCAGGTGAGGCTTGTGTTACAAAAGTTATCTATGTGACCAGCGTGATCGGTCACCGCTGCTGTGAAAGGGGTCCGAACGGATGCGTACGCAATCTCCCGTCACGTCTCGCGGGGGCCGGGTGGCCAAGGCCCTGCTCTCCGCAGGACTTGTCATCGGCCTCTTCGGCGGGGCTCTCGTCGCCGTGCACGACCCGTCCGATCCGGTCGAGACAGACCTGGAGACGGTCGCATACTCGCCGCCGCGCTACCGGATGGTCCAGGCCAACATCAGGGCGAGCATGAGCACGGCGAGGTTCAAGAAGGACGTACGCGAGGTGGTCGGCACCTCGCCCGACTTCATCACCTACAACGAGGTGAACGGCCGCCGGAGCGCGAGTCTCGAGCCGGGGCGCTATCGCGTCTGGCGCAAGGGTGGCGACGCGTACAGGTCGGCGACGGCGGTGGCCTGGGACAACGACGAGTGGGCAGCGACCTCGAAGGGCATCCACCAGATCAGCAACAAGCGCGGCAAGCCGGCCGACCAGAAGCTGCACTGGGGCATCAGGTTCGCCAACTGGGTCACCCTCGAGAACCGGGCGACCGGCCGGAACGTCTCGGTGGTCGCGGTGCACTTCGCGCCCAAGTCCAAGTACTACGGCGACCTGGTCCGTCCCTCGGCCCGCGCGCTCAACGTGCTCGTCAAGGCGCTGGCCAAGCGTGGGCCGGTGATGGTCGGCGGCGACCTGAACGTGCAGTACGAGGGCTCTCGCTACCCGACCGACATCTTCGCCGCGCAGCACCTGACCCCGAGCTACGACGTCACCCAGCAGGCACCGGTCACGCACGGCCGGGCCTCGACCATCGACTACGTGCTGGCCCGCGGGATCGCGCGGTTCGCCACCGGCAACCAGCGCGCCTTCGGGCTCGAGTCCGACCACCACGCGGTCCGCGTCGACTTCTCGCCGCTGCCGGTCACCTCCACCGAGGGCTCCTCTCGGGTCCGGTTCGGGCCGGGTGTCGTGGTCACCGACCCGGGACTGAGCACCGCCGAGGAGCAGAGTGTGCTGCGTACGGTCCTGAAGTCGATCAACAGCACCAAGCGGGGTCAGGTCGTCCACCTGGCCACCCGTGCGCTGAGCAACGCCAAGGTGCTCCGGGCGCTGAAGCGGGCCAAGTCCCGCGGTGCACGGGTCCAGGTCGTCACCGCGGAAGGGACCACGACAGCCGAGATGCGCTCGCTGCAGCGGATCCTCGGCAAGGACGTGAACAAGGAGAGCTGGGCCGTGCGGCGCCCGAGCGGCTATGACCGCGCCGGCCTGCGAGCGACCGTGCTGCTGATCAGCAGGACCGGTGCGACCCCGGCGTTCGCCTTCAGCTCCAGCACCCAGATGTCCGCCTCGGCCGGCACCGGCAAGCGGTCGGGCTACGTGAGCGTCACCAAGGCGTCGTACGACAAGCTCTTCAAGCCGTTCTTCTCGGCAGTCGGACGGCGGGTTTGAGGGACGTAGGATCGCGATGTGGTGGGAGTCACCCTGTCACTGATGGTTACTGATTGGTAACCTGCCGCAGTGACACGTACGCGTGGTCTCGTCGGGTCGAAACGTTGTGGCCCCGACCACCGAGAGTAGGAGTGAAGCATGGGTCGCCTTGCCGAGACCGAAGGTCTCACCGATATTCAGGAAGAGATCCTGAAGACCGTCCGTCAGTTCGTGGACGAGAAGGTCATTCCGGTGGCCCAGGAGCTGGAGCATGCCGATGAGTATCCGACCGAGATCGTCGAAGGTCTCAAGGAGCTCGGCATCTTCGGTCTGATGATCCCGGAGGAGTACGGCGGGCTGGGTGAGTCGCTGCTGACCTACGCGCTGTGCGTCGAGGAGATCGCGCGCGGCTGGATGTCGGTCTCGGGTGTGATCAACACCCACTTCATCGTTGCCTACATGCTGATGCAGCACGGCACCGAGGAGCAGAAGCAGAAGTACCTGCCGAAGATGGCCACCGGCGAGGTACGCGGTGCGTTCTCGATGTCCGAGCCCGGTCTGGGCTCCGACGTGAGCGCGGTGTCCACGAAGGCGACCAAGCAGGCCGATGGGTCTTACGAGATCACCGGCCAGAAGATGTGGCTGACCAACGGTGGCTCCTCGACCCTGGTCGCGGTGCTGACCAAGACCGATGAGGGCGCCGAGAGCGTCTACAAGAACATGACCACCTTCCTGGTGGAGAAGACCCCGGGCTTCGGTGAGACCGCGCAGGGCGTGACCGTGCCCGGCAAGATCGACAAGATGGGCTACAAGGGCATCGACACGACCGAGATGATCTTCGAGGCTCACAAGATCTCGGCCGACCAGATCCTCGGTGGCACCCCGGGCAAGGGCTTCTTCCAGATGATGGACGGTGTCGAGGTCGGCCGCGTCAACGTCGCCGCCCGCGCCTGCGGCCTGGCGATCCGTGGCTTCGAGCTCGGGATCGCCTACGCCCAGCAGCGTCAGACCTTCGGCAAGAAGATCGCCGAGCACCAGGCCATCCTGTTCCGCCTCGCGGAGATGGGCACCAAGGTCGAGGTCTCCCACAACATGATGGTCCGCGCCGCGCGTCTGAAGGACACCGGCAAGCGGATGGACGTGGAGGCCGGGATGGCCAAGATGGTCGCCTCCGAGTACGCCAACGAGGTCGTGGAGGACTCCTTCCGCATCCACGGCGGCTACGGCTACTCCAAGGAGTACGAGATCGAGCGGATCATGCGCGAGGTCAAGTTCATGCTGATCGGTGAGGGCACCAGCGACATCCAGAAGATGATCATCGGCCGCAGCCTCCTGAAGGACTACAAGTCCTGACCCTCCAGCCGGACCTTCCGCCGAATCTGTAGAAGTGGGCGACGAGACAGTGGTTTCGTCGCCCACTTCTGCTGTCTCGGGTGCATGCTCAGCCGGCGGAACCGGACCGGAGGGTCGCGTTGTGGCGGCGATTCGTGGCGATCAGCTCGTCGAGCATGTCGCGGGTCTGAAGCAGGCCCTCGATGTGCGCGCTGAGCCGGTCGCGCTCGCTGACCATCATCTCGAAGGCCGACTCGGAGGTGTCGGCGCTCGGCCGGTCGACGCAGGGAAGGACCTCGCCGATCGTACGGCTCGAGAGTCCGCCCGCGTAGAGCCGCTGGAGGAGGATCACCCGGTCGACGGCCGCCTCGGGGTAGTGCCGCTGGCCGCTGCCGCTGCGTTCGGACACGAGCAGCCCCTGCTCCTCGTAGTAGCGCAGTGAGCGGACGCTCACGCCTGCCCGACGCGCGAGCTCTCCGATCCGCATCGAACTCCTCCTGGGGTGATCTCCGGCACAAGACTTGCCTCTGACGTCAGTGTCAGGTTCTAGCGTACGTGGCGAACCACTGCCACTCCCAAGGAGCTCACCTGTGACCAGCCTCTTCGACCGCCACCACCTGGGCCCGCTGACACTGCCGAACCGGATCGTGATGGCGCCGATGACCCGCGCCCGAGGCACCGCGGACGGCCTGGCAACGCCGTCGATGGCGACGTACTTCGCTCAGCGGGCGACCGCCGGCCTGCTCATCTCCGACGGGATCGCCCCCAACCACGTCGGCACCTCGAACCCCAACACCGCGGGACTGCGTACGGAGGAAGAGGCCGCCTCCTGGCGGCAGGTCACCGACGCGGTCCATGTCAACGGTGGCCGGATCTTCGCCCAGCTGATGCACGGAGGCCGGATCTCGCACGTGTCGATCTCCGGGCACCGACCGGTGGCCCCGTCAGCTGTCGCCGCGGCGGCCGACGTCTTCACCCCGACCGGGCCCCAGCCCGCGCCGGTGCCACGTGCACTGGAGACCGCAGAGATCGCGGAGCAGGCCAAGTCCTACGCCGAAGCCGCCCGCCGCGCGGTCGGCGCCGGGTTCGACGGTGTCGAGCTGCACGGGGCCAACGGCTACCTGATCAGCCAGTTCCTCTCGACCAACGCCAACGTGCGCACCGACCGCTACGGCGGCACGGTGGCAAACCGCATCCGGTTCGCCGTCGAGGCAGTCGAGGCGACGGTGGAGGCTGTCGGCGGCGACCGCACCGGCATCCGGCTCTCGCCCGGCGCCGGGATCTGGGACGTGACCGAAGCCGACCATGCCGAGCTCTATGCGGCTCTGGTCACCGAGCTCAACCGGCTCGGGCTGGCGTACGTCCACATCGAGGCCACCACCGAGGAGGAGACCATGCTCGACCTGCGCAAGCGATGGGACGGGACCATGATCGTCAACCCGAGCTCCTGGTTGACCCGCGGCGAGGCGGCGTTCGGGGCCAGGCCGACGGATCTGGACTCCGCGGACCGCTGGCTGGACCTGGGTGCTGACCTGGTGAGCTTCGGCCGGGCGTACCTAGCCAATCCGGACCTCGTCGAGCGCCTTCGTCGTCGGCTTCCTCTCGCCGAGGCCGACCCGGCGACCTACTACACCGGTGGTGACGCCGGCTTCCTGGACGTCCCCGCCCATCACCAGGTCGCCTGACTCGCCTCGATCGAGTCCGCACGAACGGACGCCGATTCCGTAGTTGTGGGCGACGAAAGTAGACCTTCGTCGCCCACAACTACGGTCTCGTCCGGAAAACCTGAGGTTTTCGCCGTTGTCGTTGTCGTAGGTTGGGGTTTACCCGACCAACGATCCAGCAACGCAGATTTAGGGAGAGCGATGACCAACGACGATCTCAAAGCCAAGATGCGCGAGGCGCTGGAGAAGAAGAACAACCACGACCACGCACGCGCCGAGAGCGCGGGGGCCAAGGAGAAGGCGCACGGGTCCGAGGTAGTCGGTGGCGCACCGAAGATGCACCGCCGGAAGGCGGGCGGCGGCGGGTCCTGACGCTACGATGCCCCTTCGGGGGTGTCGGGTCGGTCTGGTCGAGAGGTATTGAACGTTGGCGCGCCGCGTAGTGCTCCATGTCGGGGCGATGAAGTCGGGGACGACATATCTGCAGGGTGCCCTGTACAAGAACAAGGCTCTCCTCGCGGAGCGTGGGTTCCTGGTCCCCGGCGCGCGCTGGCGCAACCAGATCGAGGCCGTTCTCGACGTGAAGGGCCGCCGGAAGCACCCCCAGGGGAACTCGGTCGCCGGAGCCTGGGACCGGCTGGTCGCCGAGGTCGACGAGTGGGACGGCACAGCGCTGATCTCCGTCGAGCTGCTCGCGCCGGTCGGGCCGGAGACGGTCGAGCGGGTGGCGACGAGCTTCAAGGGCGTGACCCCCGAGATCGTGCTCTCGCTGCGTGACATCAACCGGCAGATCCCGTCGATGTGGCAGGAGCTCGTCCAGAACGGCGTGGACTGGACCTGGGGGGACTTCCTCACCGCGGTCAACAAGAGCCGTCCGGGCTCTCCCGAGCGCCGTCACTCCGTGCCCGGTAAGCGGTTCTGGTCCGAGCAGGACATGGTCGCCATCGCCCGGCGCTGGGCCCAGGCCGGGCCTCTGCACCTGGTCACCGTGCCGCCTCCGGGCAGCCCGGCGACCCTGTTGCTGGAGCGTTTCGGTGTGGCGATGGGCTTCGATCCCGAGGGGATGAAGAGCCCGCCGCCGAAGAACACCTCCCTCGGCTCCGCGACCGTCGAGGTGCTGCGCTGCCTCAACGCCGAGCTGGACCGGCGAGGCCTGGCCTACCCGGCGGCGATGGGGCTGCGCAAGCACGTCCTCGGCAAGCGCCTGATGCCGGAGCTGACGGTCGACGACCCGCGTATCGGGCTCCAGGCACCGCGCTGGACCGCATCGTTCACCCGCGACCAGGCAGCCGAGCTGAGCGGTCTGGACGCGACCATCCACGGGGATCTCGATGACCTGGCTCCTGTGGACGTACGCGGGATCGACCCGCGCAAGGTCACCGACAAGCAGGTTCGAGACGCCGCGGTGGCCTCCTATGCGGCGCTGCGTACGGACCTCAACAAGAAGCTCGCCGACCCGACCATCCCTGGTGAGGCCATCGACCCGGGGGAGGGCCGCAAGGCCCCGGCGCGCGCCGTCTCCGCTCTGGCCGACCTCGTGGAGTGGTCCGTCCGGCGAGAGGAGCTGGTCCGCACGTAGGGCCTCAACACACACATATTCGGGGGAACTCTTTGTCAAGCAGCTGGAGCCTGCGCCGTCGTCGCAGACTCGTCGAAGAGGCGAGCGGCACGTCGGCCGCGCCGCCACGGATCGCGGTGCTCACCATCGCCCGCGACGAGGGGGAGATGCTCGCCCGCTGGGTCGACCACTACGGCCGAGCGGCGGGTCACGAGAACCTGATCGTCTTCGACGACGGTTCGACCGACGGTTCCACCGACGACCTGTCGTGCACGGTCCAGCGCCTGCCGGGCTTCCGGAAGGGCAACTTCGAAGCCGGCCGGATGGGCCTGGCCAGCGGGGTCGCCCACGGTCTCCTGGGGATCTACGACGTGGTCATCTTCACCGACGTGGACGAGTTCCTCGTCCCGGACCCGGCGAAGTACGCCAACCTGTCCGACTACCTGAGCCGGCGGCCCGAGCGGGTGATCGCCCCGTTCGCCCTCAACGTCGTCCACCACACCGCGGTCGAGGGACCGATGGTCAGCGGCAAGCCGATCGTCGGCCAGCGGGCGTACGCCCAGTTCGCGCCGTTGATGTGCAAGCCGTCGGTCAAGCGGGTGCCGGCCGCCTGGACGCTCGCCTCCCACGGGATCAAGGCGCAGTACGTGCCCGATCCCGGGCTGTTCATGCTCCACATGAAGTTCGCCGACCTGGATCTGCTGCGCCGACAGGCCGACCGCCGCAACGAGCTCGCCAAGGCGGTGGGCCGCGGCAAGGGCAGCTCCTGGGGACGCTCCGGTGACGATCTCGCCGGCCTGCTGACCACCGCGACCGCCTCGGTGAGCGCTGACGTCGAGGAGTTCGACCCTGCCTCGGTCCTGCCGGCCAGGCTCGTCCGTGAGGAGGACGGAGTGCACCGCGCCGTCGGCCCGGGCCACATCGACAACCTCCGCAACCAGCCGCTGTTACGCATCCCGGAACGCCTCCACGGGATCGTCTGAACTAGGTTACCGTCCGGTAATCCACGCACCGCCAGACTCACCGACGAGAGGCCGCAGATGAGCAAGACGAACCCCGGCAACTTCTTCGAGGACTTCCAGGTCGGCCAGGTCATCGAGCATGCCACGCCGCGCACGGTGACCGAGGGCGACCGGGCTGCGTACGGATCGCTCTACCCGACCCGCTTCGCGGTGCCCTCGAGCGCTGCCTTCGCGGCCTCCGTCGGGCTCGAGCAGCACCCGGTCGAGGAGCTGATCGGCTTCCACATCGCCTTCGGCAAGACCGTGCCGGACGTGTCGCTGAACGCGGTCGCCAACCTCGGCTACGCCGAGTGCCGCTTCCACCAGCCGGTGGTGCCGGGCGACACGCTCTCGACGAAGTCCGAGGTCATCGGCCTGAAGCAGAACTCCAACGGCAAGTCCGGCGTCGTCTACGTACGCTCGACCGCCACCAATCAGCGTGGCGAGGTCGCCATCGACTGGGCGCGCTGGGTGATGGTGCACAAGCGGGACCAGGCGGCCGCCGCCCCCGAGACCGTGATCCCGGAGCTGGCGAAGGCGGTCGACGCGAAGAACCTGATCGTGCCCAAGGGCCTGGACTTCACCGCGTACGACTTCACCGCCGCCGGTGAGCCGCACCGGCTGACCGACTACGAGGTCGGCGAGAAGATCGACCACGTCGACGGGGTCACCCTCACCGCGTCCGAGCACCAGCAGGCCACCCGGCTGTGGCAGAACACCGCGAAGGTGCACTTCAACGTCGAGGCGCGGCCCGACGGCCGCAACCTCGTCTACGGCGGCCACATCATCTCGTTGGCCCGTGCGCTGTCGTTCAACGGCCTCGCCAACGCCCAGCTCGTCGCCGCGATCAACGCCGGCGCCCACACCTCTCCGGCCTTCGCGGGCGACACCGTCTACGCCTGGTCCGAGGTGCTCGACCGGGTGGAGACCGACGCTCCCGGTGTCGGCGCCCTTCGCCTGCGTCTGGTCGCCACCAAGGGCCGCGACGAGTCGATGACCCTGCGCGGCGAGGACGGAAAGTACGCCCCCGGGGTGCTGCTCGACCTCGACTACTGGGCGCTCATCCCTGCGTAAGGAGCACGTCATGGCAGTGAAAAAGGCTCTCTTCGTCTCCGGCTCCGCCCAGGGGATCGGCAAGGCGATCGTCGAGAAGTTCGCGGCGCAGGGCTGGTTCGTCGGGATCTACGACATCGACGCCGACCGGGCCCGCGACGTCGCGGCTCTCCTCGGCTCCGACTCGGCCATCGGTGGCGCGCTCGACGTCACCGACCCGGCGTCCTGGAACGCGGCGCTGGAGGAGTTCGCCACCGCCGCCGGCGGTCGCCTCGACCTGCTGGTCAACAACGCCGGCATCCTGCGCGCCGGCCGCCTGGCCGAGGTCGACCTGGCCCAGCACCACCAGACCATCGAGATCAACGTCAACGGCGTGATCAACGGCTGCCACACCGCCTACCCGTATCTTCGCGCCACCCCTGGCTCGGGCGTCATCAACGTCTGCAGCGCGAGCGCGATCTACGGTCAGCCGGAGATCGCCTCCTACAGCGCGTCCAAGTACGCCGTGCGCGGGCTCACCGAGGCCCTGGAGCTGGAGTGGCGCAAGGAGGGCATCCGGGTGCAGGCGGTCTGGCCGCTGTGGGTGAAGACCGCGCTGCTCGACGGCAACGCCGCCTCCTCCCACGAGACCCTGGGCATCCGGCTCACCGTCGAAGACGTCGCCGACCAGGTCTGGGAGATGGCGCAGCCGCGCAAGGGGCTGCGTGGGCGAGTGCCGAAGGTCCACACGACCGTCGGGTTCCCGGCCAGGGCGCTCTCGACCGCTGCCGACCTGGCGCCCAACGTACTCGTCCGCGAGGTCAATCGGTTCATCACTCGGGCGTGAGACAGCGGCCGGGCCGACGGCTGGTTGGATGGGGGCATGGCCCTCTACCTCGTCAGGCACGGCACCACCGAGTGGTCCCTCAACGGCCGGCACACCTCCCACACCGACCTTCCTCTCCTGCCCGAGGGGGAGGAGGCCGCCAAGGTGCTCTCGTCGCGGCTTCACGACCGGGAGTACGCCGCGGTGCTGACCTCCCCGCGACAGCGGGCGCTGCGTACGGCTGAGCTCGCGGGCTTCCCCGACGCGGTCGTCACCGACGACCTGGTCGAGTGGGACTACGGCGACTACGAGGGCATCACCACCGACGAGATCCACCGCACCGATCCCGGCTGGAGTCTGTGGACCGGAAAGACGCCCGGGGGAGAGGCCGCTGCCGCCGTCCAGGAGAGGCTGGGCCGGGTCGCCTCGGCCGCCCGCGAGCGCGACGGCGACACCCTGGTCTTCTCCCACGGACACGCGCTGTGCGCCCTGGCTGCGGTGTGGCTGGGACTCCCGGTCACCGAGGGTCGTCTCTTCCGGCTCGACACCGCGACCGTCTCGATGCTCGACGCCCACCACGGGCAGCCGGTCGTCAAGCACTGGAACACATAGTCACCTCCGACGCTTGACCAGACGGATGGCACGGGTCACCGTTGTGGGGTGGCTCTTGCGGTTGGCTGTCCACGCTGCGCGACGCCGGTGGCGAGCATCGGTGCCGGCGGCAGCAAGTCCTGTCCCGAGCATGGTGTGGTGACGCCGGTGTGGCGTTCCGACGCGGCCTCCTACGAGGACCTGGTGCAGGTCCTCTCGTTGGCCGGGGAGGTGCCCACCTACGTTCCCTGGCCGGTCGAGTCGGGCTGGTCGATCGCCGACCTCGCCGTGGTCGGCGACGAGAACAAGGGCGCGGCGACGCTGCTCACGCTGACGGGTGTCACCCCCGACGACGGACCGGTCGAGATGACCGTCGTCACCGAGGAGGCCGGCGTCGGGCTGGGCGCGCGGTGCGCGCGTACGGAAGGACCGGACCCGGGCATCGACGCCTGTGCCGGCCCGCCCACGACGAGGGTCCGGGTCGCCGGGCAGCGGCAGCTGGTGCCGCTGTGGCCGATCACCCAGTGGACCAACGGTGCCGAGGAGTGGGAACGGTCCGTGGTCGTCGGCGAGGCGGCCGGCCGCTGGTTGTGGCTGGTCTTCCGCCCGGCCACGGCGATGCTGATGCTCCAGGACGGCTGGCACCTGCGCCAGGTCCAAGACCTGGGCGTACAGATGGTCGAGCTGCCCTTCGGAGGGCCCGGTGGATCTTGGTGGAAGTCGCCCTAGGATGGGCGGGTGCGCATCGACCTCCATACTCACTCGCGAGTGAGCGACGGGACCGATTCGCCCACCGAGCTGGTCCAGGCGGCGAAGGCGGCGGACCTCGACGTCGTCGCCATCACCGACCACGACACCGCTGCCAGCTGGGACGAAGCTGCAGCCGCTGCCACCGAGGCCGGGATCGAGCTGGTGCGCGGCATGGAGATCAGCACCGACCACGTCGGCCACAGCGTGCACCTGCTGGCTTACCTGCCCGACCGGACCCACCCGCCCCTCGTTGCCGAGCTCGCCCGAATTCTGGCAGGCCGGGACGGACGGCTGCCGCTGATGCTTGCCCGGCTGGCGCGGCTCGGCATCGAGGTGTCGCTCGAGGACGTCGCCGCCGTCTCCGGCGATGCCGCCGCCTCGGGACGCCCGCACCTGGCCGACGCGCTCGTCGCCAAGGGGTACGTGGGCAGTCGCGACGAGGCGTTCAACCGCTACCTCGGGGCCGGCAAACCGGCGAACGTCAGCCGTTACGCGGCCCCGCTCGAGCCGATGATCCGCACCGTCGCCGCTGCCGGAGGAGTCACCGTGATCGCCCACCCGTGGGGCCGGTCCGGACGCGAGCAGCCCGACGAGGCAGCCATCTCCGCACTGGTCGATGCGGGCCTGTCCGGGCTCGAGGTCGACCACCAGGATCACAGCCCCGAAGTGCGCGAGAAGCTGCGGGTGATCGCCCGCAACCTCGACCTCGTGGTGACCGGATCCAGCGATTACCACGGCACTGGGAAGGTGGGTCACCATCTGGGAGTGAACACCACTGCACCCGCTGAGTACGAGCGGCTCCTGGAGCGCGCCGCCGCAGCCGCGGCCGCCTCCGGACGAGCCACCCCCGAGGTCGTACGTTGACCGAGATCTTCGTCTCCACGTTCGTGACGCTCTTCGTGATCATGGACCCGGTCGGCACGATCCCGATCTTCCTGTCGCTGACCGCGGGACAGTCCCCGGGCAAGCAGCGCCGGGCGGCGCTCCTCGCGGTCGCGGTCTCGTTCCTGGTGATCACGATCTTCGCGCTCTTCGGGCAGGCGATCCTGCACTTCCTGCACATCTCGCTCGAGGCGCTGCAGTGCGCCGGCGGCCTGCTCCTGCTGCTGGTCGCCCTCGAGCTGCTCACCGACAACTTCGACGACCCCGTCGCCGCCGCCGGCGCCAACGTTGCCATGGTGCCGCTCGGCACCCCGCTCCTGGCCGGCCCCGGCGCGATCGTCGCCACGATGGTCTTCACCCAGGAGGTCGACTCGGTCGGGACCGCCTTCGGGCTGGGCCTTGGGCTCGTCGTCGTCCACATCGCCCTCCTGGTCGCGATGGTCTTCTCCATCCCGATCCTGAAGGTCCTCAAGGAGTCCGGCGTCCTGCTCATCACCAGGATCGCCGGTCTGCTCCTCTCCGCTATCGCCGTTCAGATGGTGGCCGACGCGGTCACGACCTTCATCGCGAACGCCTGAGGCTGGGTAGTCCGAGACGTTCGGGCCCGTCTACCGGGCGGTAACGGGCCGGATCGTCTCGGACTACCCGGTGGTCGGCAACATGTCGGTGGTCGCGGCCATCATGAGGGTCGTGGCTTCCCGCGCCTCTCACTTCAGGCCGCCCGACGTTCTCGGGCGGCCTGGGCTGGTTCGCCCCGTGCGGACGGATCCGTCCGGTGTGCTCGGACCGACGCCCAAACAGGCGAGGGGACGGGCGTGGCGGCGTTCGTCGCGGGGGCTCTACGTGCCTGCGTACGTCCCGGCCTCACCACAGCAGCGGGTTCTCGAGGCCTCCGTGGTGGTGCCTGCGGACGGCGCGGTGACGGGCTGGGCCGCCCTGGCATGGCAGCGGGTGCGCTGGATCGACGGCTGTGACGCGGACGGGAGCGAGCTGCCGGTGACCATCCTCACTCCGGGATCGCAGGCACGCGTGCAGGCCGGGATCGAGGTGAGCAAGGAGCGCATGCTGCCGAGAACGCGCCAGATCGTGGACGGGGTGACGCTCACGGATCCGCATCGGTCGGTGGCCTTCGAGGTTCGTAGAGCGGAGACGCCGTTGTCGGCCGTACGCTGGCTCGATCTCGTCGCGGCCAGCGACCTGATCTCATTGGCGGAGATGGCGGTATACGCCGAGACGCTCAGCGGTTGGACCGGCATCGATCGCCTGAGGCGTGCGATCTCGCTTGCCGATGAGAATGTGTGGTCGCCGTCGGAGACCGATCTGCGGCTCACCCTCAAGGTGCGGATGGGGATCGCGGGCGTGGTCACCAACCGTCCGGTCTTCGACCTCGATGGCCGCCACATCGGAACCCCGGATGTCCTGGACCTGGAGCGAGGGGTGGTTGCGGAGTACGACGGTGTCCTGCACTTGGCGGGTAAGCAGCGGGCCAAGGACCTGCGGCGTGAGGGTGCCTTCCGGCGGGTCGGCCTGGAGTACGTCACCATGGTCGCCGCCGACCGCCGCGACCCCGCCGACTTCATCAGAAGGACGTACGAGGCTCGGGCGCGAGCAAGCCGGACACCGATGGCGGACCGACGGTGGACGATCGACCCGCCACGTTGGTGGACCCCCACCCACACCGTCGAGATGCGCCGAGCGCTGGCGGACTGGCAGCGTGAGCGCTACCTGAGGGCCCGCGCTGGGTAGTCAGAGACCTTCGGGCCCGTCTACCGGGCGGTAACGGGCTGGAACGTCTCGGACTACCTGCGGCCTCGCCTACTTTCGGCCCAGCGACTGGAACTTCTGGAGTACGCCGGACGGGACCACCCGCGCCATGGTGGCCAGGGCCTTGTAGCGCTTGCTCGGGATCGAGAAGGTCTTGTCGGCGTCGTAGTCGTCGAGCGCCTCACGGACCAGGTCGTTGACGTCGAGCCACATCCAGGAGGGGGCCGAGTCGTAGCCGGAGCCCAGGCGCTCGTGGAACTCGGTCTTGGTGAACCCCGGCAGCAGGGCCATCACCTTGATGCCCTGGCCGGCGTACTCGTTGTGGGCCCACTCGGTGAAGGAGTTGATCCACGCCTTGGCGGCCGAGTAGGTGCCGCGGGGGAGGTAGGAGGCGACCGAGCCGACGTTGATGATGCCGCCGTGGCCGCGGGCCGCTTGGGCGCCCAGCGCGGCGTGGGAGAGGCGCAGCGGGGCGATGATGAGCACCTCCGCCATCGCGGTCTCCTCGTCGGCGGTGTTGTCGAGGAAGCGGTGCTTGAGGCCGTGACCGGCGTTGTTGACCAGCAGGTCGACCGGGTGGTCGGCGTCGGCCAGGCGGGCCTCGACCTTGGCCAGATCGGCGCTGTCGGTCAGATCGGCGCGGAGCACCTCGACACCGATGCCGTGAGCGTCCGCCAGGTCCTTGGCGACGCCGTCGAGGCGCTCCTCGTCACGGGCGACGAGGACGAGGTCGTGTCCGCGGGCGGCGAGCTGCTGGGCGAAGGCGAGTCCGATGCCGGCGGTTGCGCCGGTGACCAGGGAGGTGGGGTTCGACATGGGGCAATCCTGCCACCACCGGTCGCGAGGCGGATCCAGGCGCCGCCCGTCGGTTCACACGCGGAATCACGGTTTCTGTCTGTCGTGTGACAGTTGACTTGCGGTGATACGTGTTTGGATGATGTTCGACGTGGATTTCGTAGGGGGACTCGGGCGCGTGATGAAGAAGTGAGCCGCAGTGCGCGCCACATGAGATCTCGGCCTCTTCGGCGCACCAAGATGCTCTTCGCCGCGTCCTTGCTGACGTCGGCCGGTCTGTTCGTCGGGATCGAGGTCATCGCCGAGCCGGTGGCCAACGGCCGGCCCAGCGTGGCCGACAGCGGGATGAAGCTGGGCGCGGACGCCGGGGCACGCACCCCGGTCTGGCCGCACGACAGCCAGCGTGAGGCCGCGATCGACCGTCACATCGACGCGCGGATCGCCGCCGCGGAGAAGGTGCTTCCGGACGACTCCGGCACCGGTCGCCGGGCGGTCTTCTCGATCAGCCGCCAGCGGGTCTGGATCGTCTCCGCGGCCGACCGGCCGCGGCGTACGTATCCGGTCTCGGGCAGCATCTACGACAACCTCGAGCCCGGCACCTACAAGGTCTTCTCCCGCTCCGAGCACGCGAGGGGCATCGACGACTCGGGCCGGATGAAGTGGTTCGTACGCTTCACCAAGGGCCCCCGCGCCGCGATCGGCTTCCACAACATCCCGGTGGACAAGGGCAAGCGCGTGCAGAGCCGCGCCCAGCTCGGCACCCCGCTGTCGCACGGGTGCATCCGCCAGGCCGAGCCGGACGCGAAGGCGATGTGGCGCTTCGCGCGGCTCGGCACCAAGGTGGTCGTGATCCCTTAGGCGGGCTCAGGCAGGATCAGGCGTCGGCCTTGGGCGCGGAACCGCCCGAGCCCGAAGAACGGCGGCGCCGGCGGCGACGTGGTGCGGAGCCCTCGGACTTGGCCTCGCCGTCGGCGGGCTTCGTGGACTCAGCAGACTCGGCGGCAGCCGGAGCAGCGGACTTGTCGACGACCTGGCCGCCGCGCGAACGGGTGCGCTGACGGTCGCGGTTGCGGGGAGCGCGCTCGCGCTTCTCGCCGTCCTTGTCGGAGTCCTTGTCCTTGGGCTTCGCGGGCGCGGCGGCCTTGACCCGGCCCTTGGTGCCCTTCGGGATGCCCATGTCGTGGAGGAAGTGCTCCGAGGACGAGTAGGTCTCCTGCGGCTCGTCGAACGGAAGGTCGAGAGCCTTGTTGATCATCTTCCACTTGTGGAGATCGGCCCAGTCGACGAACGTGACCGCGACACCGGAGGCGCCGGCGCGGCCGGTGCGGCCGATGCGGTGGACGTAGGTCTTCTCGTCGTCGGGGGTCGTGTAGTTGACCACGTGGGAGACGCCGGTGACGTCGATGCCGCGGGCGGCGACGTCGGTGGCCACCAGGACCTCGACCTTGCCGTCACGGAACTTCTGCATCACCCGCTCGCGGGCGGCCTGCTGCATGTCGCCGTGCAGGGGAGAGGCCGGGAACCCGCGCTCGGCGAGGTCGTCGGCCACCCGCTGTGCCTGCCGCTTGGTGCGGGCGAAGACGACGACCTTGTCGTGGTCCTCGCACTGCAGCAGGCGGCCGATCATCTCGGGCTTGTCGAGGTCGTGGGCCTGGTAGACGAACTGCGCGGTCGCGGGCACGGTCTCGCGCTCGCTCGCGGACTCGGCGCGGATGTTCATCGGGTGGCGCATGTAGGAACGCGCCAGCGCCACGATCGCACCCGGCATGGTGGCCGAGAAGAGCAGCGTCTGGCGGGTCTCCGGGGTGAGGGTGACGAGCTTCTCCACGTCGGGCAGGAACCCGAGGTCGAGCATCTCGTCGGCCTCGTCGAGGACGAGGGCGTGCACGTGGGAGAGGTCGAGGACCTTCCGGTTGGCCAGGTCGATCAGGCGGCCGGGGGTGCCGACCACGATGTCGACGCCCTTCTCCAGCGCGTCGAGCTGGGGGTCGTAGCCGGCGCCGCCGTAGACGGTCAGCACGCGGAGGCCGCGGTCCTCGGAGATCAGCGAGATCTCGGCGGAGACCTGCATGGCCAGCTCGCGGGTCGGAGCCACGATCAGCGCCTGCGGCTTGCCCTGCGGAAGGTCGATGTAGTCGCGGTCCTTGGGGGACACGCTGCGCTGCACCACCGGGATGCCGAAGGCCAGCGTCTTACCGGAGCCGGTGCGGGCCTGGCCGATCAGGTCGGTGCCCTGCAGGGCGACCGAGAGGGTCATCTCCTGGATGGCGAAGGGGGTGGTGATGCCTTTGCGCTCGAGGGGAGCGCAGATCTCGGGATGTACACCGAGGTCCTTGAACGTTGTCATGATTCGTCGCTACTCGCTTGTCTCATCGAATGCGGCGAGCGACTCACGGGTGTCTCGAGCTTGCCAAGCGAGTGCCACGCCGCGCACATACGGGATCCAGACCACCGCGATATGAAGTGCATTACAGCGGCGCTGGGTCGGTCAAAAGGCATTCTATCGGTAGGGTTCTCCCGTGGTTGCATCGTCAGAGTTCACGGGTCCTCAGGATCCGTTCGGTGATCCTGTTTACAAGGCCGCCGTCATCGACCTTCTCGGAGCCGTCGCCTATGGCGAGGTCTCGGCTGTCGAGCGGCTGACCGACGACGCCAAGATGGCGCCCTCGTTGGAGGACAAGACGGCTCTGCTCGGGATGGCGGCCGCTCAGCACGCCAAGATCCAGCCGGTCCTCGACCGGCTGGTGGAGCTCGGGACCGACCCGTACGCGGCCATGGAGCCGCTGCGCGAGGGGTTCGACGAGTTCCACATCCACACCAAGCCCGCGGACTGGTGGGAGTCGCTGGTCAAGGCGTACGTCGGTGACGGGCTCGCCAACGACTTCTACCGCGAGGTCGCCGGCTTCCTCGACGAGGACACCCACAAGCTCGTGGTCACCACCCTCGAGGACGCCGGGCGGGCCGACTTCATCGTCGACCGGGTGCGGGCCGGCATCGAGGCCGATCACCTCATCGGCGGACGCCTGGCGCTGTGGGGCCGTCGCCTCATGGGCGAGGCGATCACCCAGGCGCAGCAGGTCGCCGCCACCCGCGAGGGGCTCAGCGAGCTGATCGCCGGTGACCACCTCCCCGGTCTCGACCTCGGCGCCATCGGAGAGATGCTCACCCGGCTCACCCAGCGTCACGTCGAGCGAATGGGCAAGCTCGGGCTTGAGCACTGACATCCGCTGGACCGGCTGGGCAGGGACGCAGATCGTCCCCGAAGCCGGTGTGTGGACGTCTCCCGAGGTCAGCCCCGGGTTCTGCTTCGACGAGCTGGTCGCCTCGTGGAACGTGGTGACCCCGCCCGGGACCTGGGTGGAGGTCGCGGCTCGGGTGGTCGCCAAGTCGGGGGAGCGGAGCGGCTGGCTGACTCTGGCTCGCTGGTCCTCGGACCCGGCCTTCACCTCCACCTCCGTGGCCGGTCAGGACGACCCGGTCGCGGTCGCGTCCGATGACACCATCCTGGGGCGGGACGGGCGCAGGTTCACGCGGTTCTCGTTGCGGCTGAGCCTGCACGGCCCCGTCGGGAGCCTGCCGCGGGCGAGCCTGCTCGGGGCGATGGTCTCGGCCGACGCCCGGGACTCGGCGCCGGCGCCGGGGGTGGTGCCTCGCGGGACGGTCGTGGGTGGCGTACCCGCCTATTCGCAGCAGCTCCACCGGGACCGCTATCCGCACTGGGACGGTGGCGGGCAGTCCTGGTGCAGCGCCGCCTCGACCGCGATGATCGCCGACTTCTGGGGTGCCGGGCCGACGCCCGCCGAGACGGCCTGGGTGGACTACGAGACTCCCGACCCGCAGGTGCCGTTCACTGTTCGAGAGGTCTACGACGAGTCCTTCGGCGGTGCCGGCAACTGGGCCTTCAACACCGCCTATGCGGGCGCCCGGGGGCTGGTCGCGTACGTCAGCCGGCTCCGCTCCTTCGCCGAGGCCGCCCGCTTCCTCGAGGCCGGGATCCCGCTCGTGCTGGCGGTCTCGCACCAGGCCGGCGAGCTGACCGGCGCCGGGTACGTCACCAACGGTCATCTGCTCGTGCTGACCGGCTTCGACGAAGGTGGCGACCCCGTCGTCCACGACCCCGCCTCCCACAGGATCGTCAGCGATGCGGAGGTGCGGGCGACGTACGACCTCGGCGAGCTCGACCGTGCCTGGGCCCGCTCCGGGCGGATCGTCTACGTCATCCGGCCCTCGGACGTGGCCCCGCCGGAGCCGCCGGCGCAGCCGAACTGGTGAAGCCGGCTGCAACAACAGAAGCGGTCCCACCCCACAGGGGCGGGACCGCTTCGAAGTGACCTGGATGAGGCTCAGGCCTTGGACTTTCCGGTGACACCGGAGGCGATGACCACCAGAACGGCGGCGATCACGACCTGCCAGATGTGACGCCACCAGTCGATGCCGTTGGTTGCGTTGTCCCACGTGGCCGCATGTCCGTCGAACGGTCCGTTGTTCTGGCCGAAGACGAACCAATAGATGAAGCTGCCGATCAGCATGCCGCCGATACCGCAGACAATCGTCAGCCAGAACGGAATGTTGTCCTTATCGCCCGGCGCGAAGAACTTGCCGAGGGCACCAATGATGACGCCGCCGATGAGGGTGACGAGGATCGTAGAGATCATGCCTTTTCCCTTCAGGTTGTGAGTGGCGCCATGAACGCGCCCATCGTTTGATATTGCACCTGTTGGGACTGGAATGCACGGACAACATGGCTCAAAACCGGAAGTTCGTCACCGGAATCAGGGCCATCCCTGAGTAGTAGTGCAGCCCGGAGTGGTTCAGCCGGCGAAGCCGACCTTGCCGACCTTGGCCGGGCCGATCTCGATGTAGGCGAGCTTCTCGGTCGGGACGATGACCTTGCGGCCCTTGCTGTCGGTCAAAGCGAGCACAGCACCGCCGCCGAGGGCGTCGGCGATGAGCTTCTCCACCGATTCGCTGGACTCCTCGGTCTCTACGACGAGCTCACGGGCGGCCTGCTGGACGCCGATCTTGACCTCCACGGGTCCTCCTTGCGATGGGTCGATCAATGCTCCGGAATCCTCTCACACGGACCGTGAGGAACCCCGTCGTTGCGCTACGAGCGGAATCAATCAGTCTTGGGATAGCCGCCGATGCCGCGCCAAGCGAGCCCGGCGACGAGACGAGCCGCGTCGGCCTGGGAGAGCTCGCCGTTGTTGTGGAGCCAGTAGCGGGCGCTGACCTGGATCTGGCCGACCAGACCCACGGCGAGCAGGTGGGAGGCGGTGGGAGCGAAGCCGGTGTCCTCGGCGATGACCTCGGCGATGACCTCGGCGCACTCGTTCGTGACCCGGTCGACCTGCTCGCGTACGGCGGGGTCGTTCGTCAGGTCGGACTCGAAGACGAGCCGGAAGGCGCCGGACTCGGAGGCCACGTAGTCGTAGAAGACCTCGACGGTGCGGGCCACGCGTTCCTTGTTCTCGTCAGTCGAAGCCAGGGCCTCCCGGCAGCGATCGATGATCTCGTTCGCGGACTTCTCCAGCAAGGCGAGATAGAGATCGAGCTTGCCGGGGAAGTGCTGGTAGAGAACGGGCTTCGAGACTCCTGCCCTCTCGGCGATGTCGTCCATCGCGGCGGCGTGGAAGCCGTAGGCGACGAAGACCTCGAGAGCGGAATCGAGAAGCTGGGCTCGTCGTTCCGTCCGGGGCAGTCTCGCCCCTCGCGGTCGAGTGGGGTCGAGCTCGGATTGGTGCGTGGTCACCCCAGCAGCCTACCCGCTGGTACTCGGATCGCGGGACGCGTCGTTGTCTCGTCCACGGATGAGGGAACATGGAGAAGTGCCTGCGGTGTTCAAGTAGGCATACGTACGTCCGAACTGAGGAGCAGTTGTGTCCCTAGCCCCGCTCGTGGAGCCCGCTGACGAGCTGACGATCGACGAGGTGCGCCGCTACAGCCGCCACCTCATCATCCCCGACGTCGGCATGGCCGGGCAGAAGCGCCTGAAGAACGCCAAGGTGCTGGTAATCGGCGCCGGCGGTCTCGGCTCGCCTGCCCTGCTCTACCTGGCCGCCGCAGGCGTCGGCACCCTCGGCATCGTCGAGTTCGACGAGGTCGACGAGTCCAACCTGCAGCGCCAGATCATCCACAAGCAGTCGACGGTGGGCCAGCCGAAGGCCGAATCCGCCGCGGCGGCGATCAAGGAGGTCAACCCGTACGTCAACATCGTGCTGCACGACGTGCGGCTCGACAACGACAACGTGCGCGAGATCTTCACCGGCTACGACCTGATCGTCGACGGCACCGACAACTTCGCGACCCGCTACATGGTCAACGACGCGGCGTACTTCCTGGGCATCCCGTACGTCTGGGGCTCGATCTACCGCTTCGACGGGCAGGCTTCGGTGTTCGCGCCGACCCTGACCGACGACGCCCCGTGCTACCGCTGCCTCTACCCGGAGCCCCCGCCCCCGGGCATGGTCCCCTCCTGCGCCGAGGGCGGCGTGCTGGGCGTGCTCTGCGCCTCGATCGGCTCGATCCAGGTCAACGAGGCCATCAAGATGCTGACCGGCATCGGTGAGCCGCTGGTCGGCAAGCTGATGATCTACGACGCACTCGAGATGGAGTACCGCAAGCTGAAGGTCCGCAAGGACCCCAACTGCGCGCTGTGCGGCGAGAACCCGACGGTCACCGACCTGATCGACTACGACGCCTTCTGCGGTGCGATCTCCACCGAGGCGGCCGACGCCGCTGCCGGCTCAACCATCTCGGTCAACCAGCTCTCCGAGATGATCAAGGAGCGCGAGGAGGGCAGCCGCGACTTCGTCCTCGTCGACGTGCGCGAGCAGAACGAGTACGAGATCAACAAGATCCCCGGCGCCGTCCTGATCCCCAAGGGCGAGTTCCTCAACGGCAACGCGATCCCGCAGGTCGCCGAGCTCACCGGCGATGGTGCCAAGCCGCTCGTGTTCCACTGCAAGAGCGGCGTACGCAGCGCCGAGGTGCTCGCGATCGCCAAGGGCGCCGGCTACGCGGACGCGGTCCACGTCGGCGGTGGCGTGGTGGCATGGGTCAACCAGATCGACCCGTCGCAGCCCTCGTACTGAATCAGTACAGCTGAGCATTACTGAACTGTTGGCCAGCGGTGGCTCCTCTGGGGCCGCCGCTGGCTTTATCTGTACGTGGAGATACCGATAGTTTTGCGATCGCAGCTGCGGGGGGCGGAGTTGCATCAATGCCCGAACCTCGGAGGATTCGACGTTGTCCACACGCGCTCGTCTCAGCGCGACGCTCGCCGGTGCCACCCTGGCCGGCGGACTGTTTCTCGGTGCCCCTGCCAACGCGAGCGACCAGGCCCCGGAGCCGGCCTCCGGCGCGGCCGTAGGCTCTGCGATCGACCCGGAGAGGCTGGAGTCGAACGTCGCGGACCCGACCCCTGGCGTACCTCCGTCCTATGTCTTCGCCGGGGTCGGTGCGCTGCTGATGGGGGCGGGGGCCGGACTGGCCTTACGTCGCAAACGGGCTGAGGCTGTGGCACGCTCGGCCGAGTGAGCAACGGTCAACCCAGCCTGAGGACCTTCCTCGGCGAGATCTTCGTCGTCGTTCTCGTGGTCGCGGTCGCTGTGCTCGGCTATGCCGCCTACGACTACTACACCAAGCTCGACGACGCTAAGAAGACCAACGCGACCCCGCCTGGGACGACCTCCTCGATCCCGGCCGAGGCGCTGGCCGAGGTGCCGAAGAAGAAGGGCAAGGTACGCGGCGTCTCGATCGAGTCGCTCAACGTGCATGCCGACGTGGTGCCGCTGGCCATGGAGGGCGGCACGCTCACCCCGCCCGCCGACGCCTCGCTCATGGGCTGGTGGAAGGGCGGCGCGAAGCCCGGATCGGATGACGGCTCGGTGCTGATCGTCGGCCACACCCTGCACAACGGCGGCGGCATCCTCGATCGGTTGGGCGAGGTGAACGAGGGCGACGAGATCGTCGTGCGGACCAAGGACGAGGAGTTCAGCTACACCGTCCGGTCGGTGCGCGACCTCTCCAAGGAGCAGGTCGCCAAGCGCAGCAAGAAGCTCTTCGACACCGATGGCGAGCCGAGACTGGTCGTGGTGACGTGCGACGACTGGGACGGCACCTCGTTCCAGGGCAACACCGTGGTGGTGGCCGTCCCGTAACCCAGGGCAGTCGAGCCTCGTTACTTGTGAGTCACATCACCTACAGACCGAGGCCCCCACATGCTCCGCACACGCCGTTCCGTACGCCGCGCCGCAGCCGTCGCCGCCGGCACCCTGACCGCCGCGCTCGTCCCGGCCCTGATCCCGTCCGCGGCCCACGCCTGGGCCCCGGCCGACACGGCCACCATCACCCCGGGCGTGCAGATGTACACCGACGGTGCCCAGTGCACCGCCAACTTCGTCTTCGCCGACTCCGCCGCGAACGTCTACGTCGGCTACGCCGCCCACTGCGCCGGTCTCGGTGAGGCCACCGACACCAACGGCTGCGCCGCCAAGTCGCTCCCGCTGGGCACCGAGGTGACCTTCAACGAGGGCGGCTCGCTGCTGAGCGAGGGCACCGTCCTGGGCAAGGGCAAGCTGGCGTACTCCTCCTGGGAGACCATGCAGAAGTCGGGCACCAAGGACGAGAACACCTGCGCCTACAACGACTTCGCCCTGGTCAAGGTGAACGCCGCCGACGCCGGCAAGGTCAACCCGAGCGTGCCGATCTGGGGCGGTCCGACGGGCATCGACACCGACGGCACCGTGGCGGGCGACAAGGTCTACTCCTACGGCAACTCCTCGGTGCGCGCCGACCTCGACCTGCTCTCGCCGAAGATCGGCCTCTCGCTCGGTGACAGCGTCAACGGCACCCGCTGGTCGCACCCGCTCTACAACCTCACCCCCGGCATCCCCGGTGACTCCGGCTCCGGCTTCCTGAACGCCGATGGCAAGGCGGTCGGGACGCTGTCGACCCTGGGCCTGCTCCCGCTCGCCGGGTCCAACAACATCGGTGATATGGACCTCGAGCTGAAGTACGCCCAGGCGAACTCCGGCATCTCCGGTCTGCGTCTGGTCCAGGGCACGGAGCCGTTCAGCCCCATTCTGTGACACCGCGCTAATCTGCGCGACATGGCGGACCGGGAGGCGTACGTAGAGGCCGTTCTGCGTCTTGTCGAGCAGATCCCACGCGGGCAGGTCACGACGTACGGCGCGATTGCCGATGCCCTCTTCGACGAGTTCGGAGGCGGGCCTCGGCAGGTCGGCTCGGTGATGGCGCGCGAGGGCGCGGGGATGCCGTGGTGGCGGGTGGTGCGGGCCGACGGCTCGCTCCCCGCCTCCCACGGTGAGGAGGCGCGGCAGGCCTATCTCGAGGAGGGCACCCCGCGCCGCGTCTCGGGGGCGGTGGACCTGCGCGCGGCGATGTGGCTGCCGCCTACGATGAGCACGTGATGTATCGCGTCCTCCACGCCGTCGTGCCACCCCTTCTACGGGCCGTCTGGCGCCCCACGGTGACGGGGGCAGAGAACGTCCCGCGCACCGGTGGCGTGCTCCTGGCCAGCAACCACCTCAGCTTCGCCGACTCGATCGTGATCCCGTCGGTCTCGCCCCGACCGGTGCACTTCCTGGCCAAGTCCGACTACTTCACCGGCACCGGCCTCAAGGGCGCTGCCCAGAGGGCATGGTTCGAGGGCATGGGGATGCTGCCCGTGGACCGCGACGACCCGCAGGCCGCGCTCGGCTCGCTGGAGGTGGCCCTGGAGGTCCTCAACAAGGGCGAGGCGTTCGGGATCTACCCGGAGGGCACCCGGTCGCGCGACGGCCGGCTCTACCGCGGACGCACCGGGGTGGCGCACCTGGCGCTGACCGCCGGCGTGCCCGTGGTGCCGGTGGGCCTGCGGGGGACCGCGGAGCTCCAGCCGGTCGGGTCGAGCCTGCCGCGGCTGGCGAAGGTCACCGTCGAGTTCGGGCAGCCGATCCAGGTGGCCGGCCGCTTCGACGGCGTACCTCTCGGCAAGGCCCGCCGGTCCCTCACCGACGAGGTCATGGAGGCGATCGCCGCGCTGAGCGGCCAGGACGTGGCCGGGATCTACAACGAGCGGCCCGCCGACGTCTGATCGCCCGTTTGCCTGTTGCGCGGGGGCGAGAACGGGCGCATTCTGGAGGGTGACCCTGCAAATTAATGGGCTAGCAGCCGAGGTGAGGCAGATGGCCACCACGACCGTGTTGCAGGACGAGCTGCGACGCAAGCACGACGAGCTCGCTGGGCGCCTGGCCCACGCTCGGAGCATCATCGCCAGGCCGGAGCAGACCCGCCGGGGCTGCCCGCCGATCGACCAGTTCAACGCCGGTACGTCCCGCCACCTGCACGCGGTGGACGAGGCGCTGCTCCCGGCCGTCTCCGCTCACTGCGAGGGTGGCGCCGCTCTGGTCCATGACTACCTCCCCATGGCGCGGCACCTGGAGGTGCTCCTCTTCCACGTGAAGGCGCACGAGTACGGCTCCACCTGGGAGACCACCCACGGGTGGCCGACGCTGTGGGGCGAGGTCGAGGAGGCGCTCATCGACCAGGAGGAGCGGGAGGGCGAGCTGGTCTCGCGCCTCACCGAGGAAGCCTCCGACGACGAGCTTCTCCTGATCGCGGAACGGATGGCCGCGGCCGGGCGGAGGGCGCCGTCGCGTCCGCATCCCCATCTCCCGCACACGGGTCTGCCCGGAAAGGTCGTACGCCGCCTGGCCCGCCCCGTCGACGCCGTCTGGGACGCGGTCGAGAGCCGCTCGGTCGGTGGTCCCAAGCCGGTGCCGCACAAGAAGCCGGGACTGATCTGGCAGTACCTGCTCGGCGACCCGCGGTTCCCCGACGACCCGGCCAACGAGACCCGGCACAATGAGCCGGGTGACCGCTGACTCCATCACCTCCGCTCTTGACCTCGCGCCGCACCCCGAAGGCGGGGCGTTCCGGCAGACCTGGGCCGCTGCCGAGACCGTCACCCTGCCCGACGGGCGGGTGCGCCCGACCGCGACCTTGATCTATTTCCGGCTCCTGGCCGGAGAGTCGTCCGCGTGGCACCGCGTCACCTCGGACGAGATCTGGCTGGCGCACACCGGCGTCGTGTCGCTCCAGTTCGGCGGCGCCGGTTCGGCGCCGGTCGAAGGGGAGACCGTGCTCGTCGGGGTGGACGTCGCCGCCGGCCAGGTGCCGCAGGCGGTCGTGCCGGCGGGGGTGTGGCAGCGTACGGTCCCCTCGGCCGAGGACGCGCTGGTCTCCTGCGTGGTCTCACCAGGGTTCGACTTCGACGACTTCGAGCTTGCCCCAGAATCAGGCGCTGCGGAGTAGGAGATGGAGTACGCGTTCGAAGGAGCCGTCATCGAGTGGCGCGGACCGGCGCCGTTCTACTACGTGCCGATGCCCGTCCAGGACGCCGAGGACCTCAAGGAGGACGCCCGGGGTCTGGAGTACTGGGGCCAGGTCGCCGTCACCGCCACCATCGGCGCGACCACGTTCACCACCGCGCTCTTCCCCAAGGACGGCACCTATCTGCTGCCGTTGAAGGTGGTCGTCCGGAAGGCGGAGGGTCTCGATCTCGACGACGTGGTCGCGGTGAGGATGCGGCTCGGGCACGAGGCTCGAGGGGACGCCTGAAAACTGTCGGCGCCGTCTGATTGGGTGGGACCCGTGAGTGTCGCCTACCGCCTTGCCCCGCCGCCGAGTGCTGTCGGCGTGCCGGTTCTCGACGAGCACCAGCGGTCGGTCGTGGAGCATCCCGGCGGACCGCTGCTGGTGCTGGCCGGACCAGGCACCGGCAAGACGACCACGCTGGTGGAGGCCGTGGTCGACCGGATCGAGAACCGCGGCGTACGTCCTGACCAGCTGCTCGCGCTGACCTTCTCCCGCAAGGCCGCCGAGCAGCTGCGCGACCGGGTGACCGCGCGGCTGGGGCGGACGCTGTCCGGGGCGGTCTCCTCGACCTTCCACTCCTTCGCCTACGGACTGGTGCGCCGCTACGCACCGGCCGAGCTCTACGCCGCCCCGCTGACCCTGCTCTCCGCGCCGGAGGCCGACGTGGTGCTGCAGGAGCTGCTGGCCGACCACCCGGAGTCGGTGAGGTGGCCGGAGCGGTTCCGGATGGCGATCGGCACCCGCGGGTTCGCGCGTGAGGTGCAGACCGTGATCGCGCGGGCGCGCGAGCGCGGGCTCGACCCCGACCAGCTGGTGGCGCTCGGCAAGGAGGAGGGCATCGAGGAGTTCGTTGCCGCCGGGTGGTTCCTGGAGCAGTATCTCGACGTGCTCGGTGCGCAGTCGGCCATCGACTACCCCGACCTGATCATGCGCGGGGTGATCGAGGCCGAGCGGCATGCGGCCGAGCTCCGGGCCGAGTTCGCCTGCGTCTTCGTGGACGAGTATCAGGACACCGACCCGAGCCAGGTCGCGCTGCTGCAGGCGCTCGCCGGCGACGGGCGCGACCTGATCGTGGTGGGTGACCCCGACCAGTCGATCTACGGGTTCCGGGGCGCGGACGTCAACGGGATCCTCGACTTCCCCTCGCAGTTCCTGACCCGGGAGCGCCGGCACGCACCGGTGGTGGCGCTGGGGACGACCCGCCGGTTCGGGTCGCGGCTGCTGCGGGCGTCGCGGTCGATCGCGGCGGGCATCTCGGTGCGCGGCTCGATCCCGGCCGCGGCCTACGACACCTTCCGCAACCCGCATCCGCTGGCCCAGGATCCCGGCCGGGCCGAGGTGCTCACCTTCGACACCGACCGCGCCGAGACCGAGCACATCGCCGACCTGCTCCGGCGGGCGCATCTCGAGGACGGCATCGACTGGTCCGACATGGCCGTTCTGGTGCGCTCGGGCCGCACCTCGATCCCGCAGCTGCGCCGGTCGCTGACCGCCGCCGGCGTACCGGTCGAGGTCGCCGCCGACGAGACCCCGCTGGTCCGTGAGCCAGCCGCAGCGGTCCTCCTCGACGCGCTCGGGATCGTCGTCGACGCCGACGTCGAGTCCGACCTCGATGAGCGCTACGTACGCCCCGATCGCTGCGAGGAGCTGCTCACCGGTCCTCTCGGCGGCCTCGACGCCACCGACGTCCGCGCGCTCACCCGCACCCTGCGGGCGAGGTTCCCCGACGTCGCCGCGCACGACCTCGTACGCCGCGCCGTGCTCGATCCGTCGCTGCTGGTCTCCGCCGTCGGTCGAGCCGCGAGCGCTAGCGAGCGTGTCGAGACCAACACAGTCGATGCGAGCGCCGAAGCGGACCGTGTTGGTCTCGACACGCCTCCGCCTAGCGGCTCCGGCGGCTCGACCAGTGACCCTGGAACCCTTGATCAATCGGCGGATGTGTTTCT
>NZ_JBEXRR010000032.1:0-65801 GCF_040613175.1 Nocardioides sp. NPDC006303 | reverse complement strand
CAACCTGGCCGCCGGCATCTCCGACCAGCCGCTCGATCACGCCGAGGTCCTCCAGGCCGGGCGCAACGCGGCGACTCGGATGGGCGCGCTTCTGGCCCTGCGACTGCGTCGCAGGGTCGCAGGCTCGGACCTCAGAAGTCGAAGTCGTCGATGTTCGACTCGTCGAAGACTGTCGGCTCACCCAACACGACTACGCCGTCGGCGCCTACGGTGTATTCACCCAGGTCACCGGCCTCGAAGGTGTCGCCCTCCTTGCCCTCGATGTCACCGGAGGCGAGCGCGTCGGCGGTGTACGCGGCCAGGTAGCCGAGCTGCTCGGGGTCCCACAGCGCGAAGGCCTTGACGGTGCCGTCCTTGACGTACTCCCGCATCTGGTTCGGGGTGCCGAGGCCGGTCAGCGCGACCTTGCCCTTGTACTCCGAGTCGGACAGGTAGCGCGCGGCCGCGGCGATGCCGACCGTGGTCGGGCTGATGATGCCCTTGAGGTTCGGGTGGGACTGCAGCAGGCCGGCGGTCTTGTCGAACGACTTCTGGTCGTCGTCGTCACCGTAGACGGTGTCGACGAGCTTGATGTTCGGGTGGTTCGCGGCCAGCTCCTCCTCCATCAGCTTGATCCACTCGTTCTGGTTCGTGGCGTTGGCCGCCGCGGAGAGGATCGCGACCTCACCCTTGTCGCCGATCTGCTCGGCGATCAGGTCGACCTGGCTCTTGGCGATGCCGGCGGCGTCGGCCTGGCTGACGAAGACGTCGCGGAACTGCGGCTCGGTGTCGGAGTCCATCGTGACGACCTTGGTGCCGGCGTTGCGGGCCTCGTCGAGGGCGTCGCCGATGGCGGTCGGGTCGTTTGCCGAGACGACGAGCGCCCCGGCGCGCTGCTGGGTCGCGGTGTTGATGAAGCTGACCTGGGAGTCGGGGGTCGACTCGGTCGGGCCCACCTGCTCCCACTTCGTGCCGATCTCCTCGGCGGCCTTCTGGCCACCCGTGTCGGAGGCGTCGAAGTAGGGGTTGCCGAGGTTCTTCGGGATGAAGGTGATGCTGCTGGTGTCGCCGCCACCCTCTCCATCGCTGCCGCTGTCGCTCCCGCCGCCGCAGGCGGACAGGGCGAGGCCGAGGGCCGCAACGATGGCGACGGCACTGCCTGCGCGTCGGAACTTGCTGGTCATGTCTCTCACTCCGATTTCTTTGAGGATGGTTCGTCCGAGCTGTGCTGCCGGCGATAGGTGCCGACGATGCGACCGGTCCAACCGAGAACGCTGGCCGCGATGACCGCTGCGATGAGAAGTACGCCGGTGATGATCTGGATGATGTTGGCGCTGAGTCCGTCCAGGCGCAGCGCGCTGCCGATCGTCCCGATCAGGACGACGCCGGCGATGACCCCGGGGATGGCCCCGCGGCCGCCGAAGATCGAGACCCCGCCGAGCAGCACCGCGGCGACGACCTGGAGCTCCAGGCCGGTTGCGTTGTCACCACGTGCGCTGCCGTAGCGCAGCGTGAAGTAGATGCCCGCCAGCCCCGAGACCAGCCCGCTGAGCGTGAACAGGATCAGCTTCGTACGGTCCACGTTGACGCCGGAGAAGCGGGCCGCGTCCTTGCTGAGACCGGCGGCGAAGATGCCGCGGCCGCAGGGCGTGAAGTGCAGGATCACGGCGAAGATCAGGATCAGGACGACCAGCGGGATCGTCATCAGCGGGATCTGCGAGCCGCCGATCCGGGCCTGGACGGCGTCACCCCAGGAATCGGGCCAGTCGGTGATCGCGGTGGTGCCGAGCGCGCCGACCGCGATGCCGCGGAAGAGCGCCATGGTGCCGATCGTGACGGCGAGCGACGGCAGTCCGAAGCGGGTGACGAGCACCCCGTTGAGGGCTCCCGCGACCGCACAGGCGAGCAGGGCGATCACCATCGCGGCGACCATCGGGAGGCCCTCGCGGTGCAGCACCCCGAACAGCACGCTGGAGAGCCCGACGACGCTCGCGACCGACAGGTCGATCTCGCCGGTGATGATGATCAGCGTCATCGGCAGCGCGATCAGCAGGATCGGCGCGATGTCGAGGACCAGGAAGTAGACCGTGATCGGGTCGGAGAAGTTGAGGATCGCGATCGAGGCGTACAGCCACACGACCACGAGCAGGGCGATGATCGCCGAGTCCCTGGTCATCAGGGTGCGCTGCCACCACGGCTTGGCGTGAGCGGCGTACGTCCTCGTCGGTGCCTTCTCGGCAAGGAGGCTCATGAATCTTCCCTCTCTGCGAGGAGCTTGTCGTGCTGACGGCGGGCGAAGTAGCGGTCCAGGACGATCGCGCCGATGATCAGCGCACCGACGACGGCCTGCTGCCAGAAGTCGGGGATGCCCAGGACCGGGAGCGCCCGGTTGATGGTGGTGAGGAGGTACGCCCCCAGGGCTGCCCCGAGGACGGTGCCGCTGCCGCCGAAGATGGCCACGCCACCCACGACCGCGGCGCCGACGGCCTCGAGCTCGATGCCCTGGCCGACACCGGAGCTGATGGTGCCGTAGCGGGAGACGTACAGGATCCCGGCGAGGCCGGCGAGCGCCCCCGAGGTGGCGAACGCCTGCAGGACCCGGCGCTTGTCTCGCAGCCCGTAGAGGGTGGCGGCGTCGGGGTCGGAGCCGATCGCATAGAACTCGCGGCCGACGCGGGTGGAGCGCATCAAGTAGATGGCGACGGCCAGCAGCGCGAACGAGATCCAGGCGAGGTTGGGGATGAAGAGGAACGATCCGGTGCCGAAGTCGAGCAGCCCGGGCGGGATGTCGGAGGCGTTGATCCGGTCGCTGCCGGCCCACTCGAGCATGATCCCGCGGTAGACGTAGAGCGTGCCGAGGGTGATGACCAGCGCCGGCACCTTGGCGAACGCGACCAGCGCCCCGTTGATGAGGCCGAGCACGGCGCCCGCGGCGACGGCGATCAGGACGACCAGGATCACCGGGAGCCCGGTGTCGAGGAAGAGCCGCCCGGCCAGGTAGGCCGTGAGACCGAGGGTCGAGCCGACGCTGAGGTCGACGTTACGGGTGACGATCACCATCGCCTGGCCGATGGCCAGACACACCAGGATCGCGGGGGTCAGGGTGAGGTCGCGCCAACCGTCCGTGCTGAACAGGAAGTTGGGGTTCACCGCCGTGGTCACCACGAGCAGCGCGATGAAGGCGACGGCGATGCCGGTCTCGCGCTGCTTCAGGAGCCAGGTCAGCCGGCTGGCTGCTCGGTGGCGTGGCTGCGGCGCGGCCGGGGCGGGCGCGTCGAGCGTGGTGGTCATGATGCCTCGCTGACGTTCAGGGTGGTGGAGTGGTGGGCCGTCGCCGCGCGCATGACGGCCTCGGGGGTCGCCTCCGCGCGGCTCAGCTCGGCCGTCTGATGACCCTCGCTGAGGACGATCACGCGGTCGGCCATACCGAGCACCTCGGGGAGCTCGGAGGAGATCATCAGGATCCCGAGACCCTCCTGGGCGAGGGTCGAGAGCAGGCGGTGGACCTCGGACTTGGTGCCGACGTCGATGCCTCGGGTGGGCTCGTCGATGATCAGCACCTTGGGCCGGGTCGAGAGCCACTTGGCCAGGACGACCTTCTGCTGGTTGCCGCCCGAGAGCGTGCCGGCCAAGGTGTCGAGCGTCGCGGCCTTGACCTCGAGCCGGGCGGCCCAGTCGGCGGCCGAGCGGTTCTCGATGCCGGTGCTGATCAGCCCGGTGCGGGCGAGCCGGCCGCTCGTCGGGAGGGTGATGTTGCGCGAGATCGGTGCGTCCAGAACGAGACCGTGCTGGCGGCGGTCCTCGGGGACGAACGCCAGCCCCATCTCGATCGCTCGTCTCGGGTCACCCGGCGGGACCGGCCGGCCCTCGAGGGTGACCTCGCCGCTCTCGTAGGGGTCGACGCCGAAGATCGCCTGCGCGACCTCGCTGCGCCCGGCTCCGACGAGGCCGGCCAGGCCGACGATCTCGCCCTCGCGGACGGTGAGGCTGATGTCCTGGAACAGGCCGGTGCGGGTGAGGCCCTTGACCTCGAGCAGGGGCTTGCCGACGGTGGCCTCGAGCTTCGGGTAGAGGTCGGAGACCTCCCGCCCGACGAGCCGCTGGACGATCTCGTCCTCGGTGACCGCCGAGATGGGGTCGGTGGAGATGTAGGCGCCGTCGCGCATCACGGTGATCGTGTCGCAGAGCGCGAACACCTCGTCGAAGCGGTGCGAGATGAAGACGACGGCGCAGCCCTGGTCGCGCAGGGTGCGTGCCACGCTCATCAGCCGCTCGACCTCGTTGCCCGACAGGGCGGCGGTCGGCTCGTCCATGATCAGGACCTTGGCGTCGAGCGAGAGCGCCTTGGCGATCTCGATCAGTTGCTGGTCGGCGATCGAGAGGCCCTCGGTCGGACGGTCGGGTTCGATCGGTACGCCGAGCCTGGCGAAGAGCTCGACGACCTCGGTACGCATCGCGGCGCGGTCGATCTTGCCCCAGCGGTTGGTCGGCTGGCGTCCCATGAAGATGTTCTCGGTGACCGAGAGGTCGGGGAAGAGGGTCGGCTCCTGGTAGATGACCGCGACCCCGGCCTGCTTGGCGTCGGCGGTGTTGCGGAAGTCGACCTGTTCCCCGGAGAGCAGGTAGTCGCCGGCGTCGCGGCGATAGAGCCCGGCGACGATCTTGACCAGGGTCGACTTCCCGGCACCGTTCTCCCCCACGAGCGCGTGGATGGATCCGGCCTCGACCCGGAGGCTTCCGGACCGGAGGGCGCGTACGGGGCCGAACGACTTGGCCACGTCCCGCAGCTCCAGTGCGGCGGGTGTGTCCGGCATGGGCAGCTCCTCGAATTGAAAGGTTTCAAGCCTGGTTTACGCTAGTGATGGCAATCACATACGTCAACACTCTGAGGCCGCTAATTTGAGCGAGATCCGGACTTTGTCATCAGACCGCCTCGGCGCCCGCCCGCATCCGGGCGGGAATCCCGCCGCGTCAGACGGCGTTCAGAGCCCCATGCACGCACTCTGGGTATGGGCACATCCGCACGCGTCATCGCTCAACGGACGGCTGCGCGAGGTCGGCGTGAACGCGCTCGGCACGGCCGGCTGGAGCGTCGACGAGATCGACCTCTATCGAGAAGGTTTCAATCCACTTCTGGTGGAGCGGGGCGAGGCCGACGTACGCCGCCACCAGGACCGGCTGCGGGAGGCCGATCTGCTGGTCGTGCAGTTCCCGCTGTGGTGGTATTCGGTGCCGGCCATCCTCAAGGGCTGGATCGACCGGGTCTTCGAGTCGGGGTTCGCCTTCGACGTACCGGATCCGGAGACCGGCAAGCCGCTCAAGTACGGCAAGGGCGGACTGGTCGGCAAGCGCGCGCTGACGATCGTCACCGCCGGCGACCGGGCCGCGACCCTCGGTCCGCGCGGGATCAGCGGCGACATCGAGGACGTCCTGTGGCCCCTGCTGCACGGCACGTTCTGGTACACCGGGATGGACCCGCTGCGCCCGCACCTGATCACCGACACCGACACCATCGACGCCCAGGTCATGGCGCGGATCGAGGCCGATCTGAGCGTACGTCTCGAGGGCGTGATGACGGAGCCGCGGATCGACTACCGACCGATGGCCGAGGAGCACTATGACCACACGATCAGGCTCCACGACTCCGTCGCGCCCGGGATGGACGGGCTGAACGCCCACCGCGAGGGCTGAGCCTCCTCAGAGCTGGGAGTCGTAGACGCGTACGTAGTCCACGACCATGCTCTGCGGGAACTGGGTCGTGCCGTCGGGGTTGCCGGGCCAGTTGCCGCCGACGGCGACGTTGAGGATGAAGAAGAACGGCTGGTCGAAGACCCAGGGGTTGGCGCCGGTGTTGGCCGTGGTGAAGGTCTGGTAGGCGACCCCGTCGACGGACCAGGTGATCGAGCCGGGCCGCCAGTCGATGGCGAAGGTGTGGAAGGTGTCGGCGAAGGACCAGCCCTGCGGGTGCATGTACTGGCCGGTGATGCCGTTGCCACCGGAGTATCCCGGACCGTGCAGGGTGCCATGGACCAGGTGGGGCTCGTAGCCGACGTTCTCCATGATGTCGATCTCGCCGGCGTTCGGCCACGGCGTGTTCGGGAACTGGCCGCCCAGCATCCAGAAGGCCGGCCAGATCCCCTGGCCGCGCGGGATCTGGATCCGCGCCTCCAGGCGGCCGAACTTCGGCTGGACCTTGCCCTTGGTGGTGAGGCGGGCCGAGGTGTAGCCGCTCCCGCTCTGACGGGCGGTGATGACCAGGTTGCCGTTGCCGTCGAGGGCGGAGTTGTCGCGAGAGTCGGTGTAGGTCTGGAGCTCGTTGTTGCCCCATCCCCCGCCTCCGGTCTCGAAGTTCCAGTTGGCGCCGTTGGGGGCGCTCCCGGCGGGCCCGTCGAACTCGTCGGACCAGGTCAGGGCGGCTGCCTCGACCTCTCCGGCGCGGGTGGCTGCGTCGCCGGCGTCGGGGCCGGGCACGGCGGCCGGCGCGGCCAGCGGGGCGACCAGGACGAGAGCCAGAGCGGCGGTCGCCGTGAGTGTGGTGCGGATGGTGCGGATCCTCGAGCTACGCATCGAACGCTCCTTCATGGGGGTTAACTGTAAGGCGACCTTACTGTTATTTGCCGTCCTGCGGAACGGAAACGCCGGGCGACGTCCGGTCACCGCGAGAACCCGCTCGATGCGCTCTAATTGGTCCCCGGAGCGGGGCCATCGGGGGCCCTGCCAGGTGAGGTGATCGCATTGGCACGGGATCCATACAGGCCACGGACGCCGATCATCGGCATGACGATGGTGTTCCTCGCATTGGCGATCGTCGGGGTGACGGCGTACCTGCATCTCGGCTGGTGGTCGCTGATCGGCTACGCCGTGGCGGCGGGCGCCGCCGTCGTCGGCGGGTGGCTCCTGTTCAAGGACGTGCCCGAGCCACCGCACGGACCGGGAGCGAGCCGATGACAGACACCGAAGACCAGACCAGCGGCCAAGCGAGCAATCAGGTCAGCGGCCTGACCGACGAGGACGAGGGCTACCACAAGAGCCTCAGCCCGCGGCAGCTGCAGATGATCGCGATCGGCGGCGCCATCGGCACCGGACTGTTCCTGGGAGCGGGCGGCCGCCTCCACGAGGCCGGGCCGGGCCTGTTCCTCGTCTATGCCTTCTGCGGCGTGTTCGTCTTCCTCATCCTGCGCGCGCTCGGCGAGCTCGTGCTGCACCGACCTTCGTCGGGATCGTTCGTCTCCTACGCCCGGGAGTTCCTGGGTGAGCCGGCCGCGTTCGCCGCCGGCTGGATGTACTTCCTGAACTGGGCGATGACCTCCATCGTCGACGTCACGGCGATCGCGACGTACATGCACTTCTGGGGCACGTTCGAGGTCGTCCCGCAGTGGGTGATCGCGCTCGTCGCGCTCGCGGTCGTGCTCTCGATGAACCTGATCTCGGTCAAGCTCTTCGGCGAGCTGGAGTTCTGGGCGGCGCTCATCAAGGTGGTCGCGCTGCTGGGCTTCCTCGTGCTCGGGACGATCGTGCTCGCCGGAGGTGAGGAGCTCAACGGCCAGGAGACCGGGATCGGCATGGTCATCGACAACGGCGGGCTGTTCCCGGTCGGCGTGCTCCCGCTCGTCATCGTCATCTCCGGCGTCGTCTTCGCGTACGCAGCGGTCGAGCTCGTCGGCACCGCCGCCGGCGAGACCGCCGAGCCGGCCAAGATCATGCCCCGGGCGATCAACTCAGTCATCGCCCGGATCGCGGTCTTCTACGTGGGCTCGCTGGTGCTGCTCGCGCTGCTGCTGCCCTACACGACCTACCGGGCGGACGAGAGCCCGTTCGTGACCTTCTTCGACCAGCTCGGGATCGCGAACTCCGGCACCATCATGAACCTCGTGGTGCTGACCGCGGCGCTCTCCTCGCTCAACGCCGGCCTCTACTCGACCGGGCGCATCCTGCGCTCCATGGCGATGAGCGGGAGCGCGCCGAGCTTCACCGCGCGGATGTCGCGGAACGGGGTTCCGTTCGGCGGGATCCTGCTCACCGGCTGCATCACGCTCCTCGGCGTCGGCCTCAACGCGATCGTGCCGGGCCAGGCGTTCGAGATCGTGCTGAACATGTCGGCGCTCGGCATCATCGCTTCCTGGGCGACCATCGTGATCTGCCAGATCCAGCTCTACCGGCGCTGGAAGAAGGGCCTGATGTACCGGCCCGACTTCCGGCTGTGGGGATCACCGTGGACCGGCTACGCCACCCTCGTGTTCCTTGCGACCGTGCTGGTCCTGATGGGCTTCGACTACCCGATCGGCACCTGGACGGTCGCGACCCTGGTCATCATCATCCCGGCGCTCATGATCGGCTGGCGGCTCGTCCGCGACCGCGTCCGGCAGATCGCCCTCGAACGCGAGGGCTACACCGGCGCGATCCCGATCAGGGCGGAGCGTCCGATCTCCGACGAGGACGGACCGAGCAGCTGACCCCTCGTGGTCAGGCGACCGGACCCTCGCCGAGCGTCACGGCGGCGGTGTGGGCCTCGCCTGCGGCATCGGTCCAGCTGACCGAGATCTCGTCGCCGGGCTCGTGGCCGCCGAGCACCGAGGTGATGTCGTCGATGCTCGCCACGGCGGTCCCGCCGACGGAGGTGATCGTGCTGCCCTCGGTGACCCCGGCGGCCTCGGCCGCGCCGTCCTCGACCACACCGACGACCAGCGTCGACCTGGTCGTGTCGACCTGCACCCCGAGCGCTGCGGCCGAGCCACCGATCTCCACGTCGCCCGACTCCTCCCCGGCCAGGATCTGGGCGGCGATGTCGAGCACGGTGTCGATCGGGATGGCGTAGCCGGAGATCTCGGCCGAGCCCGAGGTCGCGGCAACGTTCATCCCGATGACCTCGCCGTCCTCGTCGAGCAGCGCGCCGCCGGAGTCGCCGGAGACGACATCGGCGTCGGTCTGGATCAGGTCGCTGAGCTCGGCGGCGGTGCCGTCCTCGTTGTCGACGGTGATCGCGGTGCTCGGGTCGGTGACCGTACCGTCGGCGGCCGAGAGCGAACCCTGGCCCTCGGCGTTGCCGACGGCGGTGACCTCCTCGCCCCGGGTCGCGGCGTCTCGGTCGGTCGCGACTCTCGAGAGCCCCGAGGCGTCCTCGAGCTGCAGCACCGCGACGTCGTGGACGTCGTCGTAGCCGAGGACCGTCGCGGCGTACGTCTCCCCCGTGGTCGGGTCCGTCACGCCGATCGAGGTCGCGCCCTCGACCACGTGGTGGTTGGTCACCACGATCCCGTCGCCGGTGATCGTGAGCCCCGTGCCCGCGCCCTGCCCGGTGCCGTAGCCGACCGTGGTGTTGATCAGCACGACGCCGGTCGACTCGGCCTCGGTCGCCGGCTCGGAGTCGACGGTCGCGGCCGAGGTGCCGAGGCTCTGCCGGTAGGGGTCCACGATCCCGCCGCCATACGCCCCGCCATAGGCGCCGCCGTGGCTCTCGACGGAACCGCCGTAGCCGTATCCGGGGCCGGACTCGGCTGCGTACGTCTTGGTGGCGCCGACGGCGGCCACCGCGAGGGCCGGGGTGGCGATCGGGATCGCGACGAGCGGGATCGCCAGGACGGCGAGGAGAGAGTGACGAATGCGGCGGGAGCGGGACATCGGGTCCTCCTTGAGGCGGTTGATGCCTCAAGATTCCGCCCGCCCGCTGTGGGCTTCCTGTGAGGAAGGCACGGACTGGCTGGGAAAGTCAGCGCGGCTCGGAATGAAGCGATGCCGGATGGGGTACCTCTGGGCATGCCCGAACGCACCCCACAGCAGGTCGGCGGTACCCCGTCGTCAGTCGCGGGCCCGCAACGCGTCGGCGCCGAGCTGAGCGATCGGATCCAGCCGGGTGACCTCGCGGGTCGCCAGGTCGACCATCACCGCGGTGTCGGCGGGCACCGGGGTCCAGCCCGGCTGCCCCAGACCGCTGGAGACGATCTCGAGGCCGTATTCGGACCGGCGGTAGTCCATCGCGAAGTACTCCGTGGTGTGTCGAGGCGGGATGTCGCCCTCGTCGTCGAAGAGCTCGCGCAGCGCACGCAGGGGCGAGTCGGCACGCGAGTTGATGTGGATCGCGAACATGTGCGTCCGGGTGAGCATCAGCGCGTTCAGGCTGCATCGCGGGAACTTCTGGACCAGCGTGGCCAGCGCTCGGGTGACACCCTCGGCCTCGTCGCCGTACTTCTCGACGTTCTGGTGCACGAAGTGGAAGTAGCGCTCGCTGTCGGTGTCGCCGCGCAGCCGTGCACGCGACTCCGGGGTCAGCAGCGCCTCGAGATCGGCGATCGGCGAGACGTGGCCGTTGTGCGCGAACGCGGCACCGTCGGTCAAGAACGGGTGAGTGTTCTCCGGACGTACGTCGAGCCCACCCGTCGCCCAGCGAAGATGCACGAACCCGGCATGGGAGAGCGGGGCCTCGACGAGCCGGCGATAGGTGTCGTCGATGTCCGCCGAACGCGGCGAGCTCGTCGTGCAGGTGCCCTCGGGTGTGTGCCAGGACATCCCCCAGCCGTCGGAGTGCACGGACGTGAGCGAGGTGAACGCGGCCAGCCCCTCCTCCCCGAGAAGGTCGGCTACGGCACACGGGGACTCGGTCACATATCCGAGCAGGCGACACATCGTCGAGTTGCTCCTTCCAGAGGCAGGTGTGAGCAGTGAAGAGCCACTATTCGAGCAGTACCCATCACCAGCTCAGGACAGTCGGCGTCGAGGAGGAGCTCCTCCTCGTCGACGCCCAGACGGGCGCACCGCGATCGGTGGCCAGCGAGGTGCTACGGGTGGCGCGGCAGCACGGCGACACCGAGGTCGAAGCCGGTGAGGCCGGTGGCTCGGTGGGGCCCGAGCTGCAGGAGCAGCAGGTCGAGACCGATACTCCGGCGGAGGAGTACCTCGGGCTCCTCGAGCAGGATCTGAGGCGGTGGCGCGACAAGGCGCGCGCGGCCGCCTCCGAGGCGGGCGCGCTGATCCTGGCCAGCGGCACCACCCCCTTGCCGGTGCGTCCCCGGACCTTCGACGACGAGCGCTACGCGGCGATGACCGAGCAGTTCGGGCTGACCGCCACCGAGCAGCTCACCTGCGGCTGCCACGTGCACGTCTCCGTCCACTCCGACGACGAGGCCGTCGGGGCGCTCGACCGGATCCGCGCCTGGCTGCCGGTGCTGCTCGCGGTGAGCGCCAACTCACCCTTCTGGCAGGGCGGCGACACGGACTACGCGAGCTACCGGTCCCAGGTGATGACCCGGTGGCCGACGAACGGTCCGACCGAGATCTTCGGCAGCGGCCAGGCGTACGCCGATCATCTGCGCCTGCTCGTCGACACGGGGGTGCCGCTCGATGAGGGCATGGCGTACTTCGACGCCCGGCCGTCCCGCAATTACCCGACGCTCGAGATCCGCGTCGCTGACGTGTGCCTCGACCCTCGCGACACCGTGCTCGTCGCCGCGCTGGCGCGGGCGCTGGTCGAGACGGGTGCCAGGGAGTGGGCCGAGGGCCGGCCGCCCGATCCTGTTTCGGTCGCCGTGCTCCGGCTCGCCATGTGGCAGGCGGGACGGCACGGGATCACCGGCGATCTGCTGGACCCGCAGACCCACCGCCCGAGGCCGGCTCGCGACGTGGTGGAACGCCTGCTCGAGCACATCGGCCCGGCGTTGCGCGACACCGGAGACCAGGTGCGCGTCGAGAAGGGCATCGGCCGGATCTTCACCGGCGGCACGGGCTCCACGACTCAGCGCCGGATCCACGACGAGGAGGGCCGTCTGGACCGAGCAGTGGTCCGGCTGGCCGAGCTCACCTGAGTTTCCCACCCTGAACAGGAGGCACCTGCTGTCATGATCCGCTTCGGTCATCTCGACATCGACTTCGACGATCGCGTGCTCACGCCGCGTACCTGGACCGTCCGTCAGTCCGAGTGGGCGGCCAAGCTGGCCGCGGAGCTGCCGGACGGACCGATGCTCGAGCTGTGCTCGGGCGCCGGCCAGATCGGCCTGCTCGCCGCCGCCCTGACCGGCCGGCGCCTGGTGTGCGTCGACGCCGATCCGGTCGCCTGTGCGTTCGCCCGGGCCAACGCCGAGCGCGCCGGGCTGGCGCACCGGGTAGAGGTACGCGAGGGCAGCATGGACCAGGCCCTGGACCCGGACGAGCGCTACTGGCTGGTGATCGCGGACCCGCCGTGGGTGCCCACGGCCCAGGTCGAGCGGTATCCCGAGGACCCGCGGACGGCCATCGACGGCGGCGCCGACGGGATGCTGGTCGCCGAGATGTGCCTGGCGACGACCGTCCGGCACCTCTCCCCCGGCGGCGCGGCCGTCCTCCAGCTCGGCACGACCGGGCAGTCCGATCGCGTGCTGGAGATGGTCGAGGGCAGCGACCTGACGATCGAGGAGGTCCGCGACTCGCCGGGCGAAGGAGTGCTCGTGCACCTCGCCCGCGCACCGCGGCCGAGCATGTCGGAACCGGCTGTCGGGTACAGGACGGCCTGAGGGAAAGGTAGGCCTAGATGCTGCCGAAGTCGCGTGGCACCCTGAGTGCCGCTGTGTTCACTGCGCTGCAGAGCGGCGCCACCGCTGATCTGGAGCCGACTCCGGAGTCAGCCGAGGACGCCCAGATCGCTCTGTGGGCGCTCTACGAGCTCCACTACCGGGGCTTCGACGAGATCGATCCCGACCTCGAGTGGGACGCGGACCTGCTGGGTCTGCGCCGCGGTCTGGAGCGGTCGTTCGAGGTCGAGCTGCGCCAGCGCTGGGAGCACAGCGGCTTCCAGGAGGATCCCGACCTGGACCTGCCCGGTCTGGTCGCCGACCACGACGGACCGTCGCTGGCACGGTTCGTGCAGCGCCGGGCCGACCGGGAGCAGGTGCTCGAGATCCTCAAGCACCGCTCGCTGTACCACCTCAAGGAGGCCGACCCGACCAGCTGGGTCGTCCCCCGGCTCGACACCCGGCCGAAGGCCGCGCTGATGGAGATCCTCTTCGACGAGTACGGCGACGGTGACCCGAACCGGCTGCATCACCACCTGTTCCGCCGAGGCATCGAAGCGGCCGGGCTGCGTACCGACCACGCCTGCTACGTCGACGAGGCGCCGGCCGAGATCCTCGAGATGAACAACGCGCTGTCACTGTTCGGGCTCCACCGCCGGCTCCGCGGAGCGGCGCTCGGCCACTTCGCCGCGTTCGAGTCGACCAGCTCGGTGCCGTCGCGCCAGCTCGCCCAGGGGCTACGTCGCCTGGACTTCCCCGAGGAGATGGCGAACTACTACGACGAGCACGTCGAGGCCGACTCCGTACATGAGCAGGTGGCCGTACGCGACGTCTGCGGCGCGTTCGTGGAGGAGAACCCGAGCGAGCGCGACCAGGTGCTCTTGGGTGCCTTCACCTGCCTCGACCTGGAGGCTCGCTACGCCCGGACGATGCTCACCCAGTGGGGTGCCTCATGACCGACTTCGAGCACCCCTCGATCGTGCTGTGCCCGGCCGGGCCGATGCTGCTGCGCGGGAAGCACGAGATCCAGGACCCCGACGGGAAGATCCACCACACGGTTCGCCCGGTCAGCGCGGTGTGCATGTGCGGCGGGTCCGCGATCAAGCCCTGGTGCGACGGTACGCATCGACTGCTCGCCGCGCGAGGGCGCGACAGCGACGACACCAGCGGGTGAGAGGAGCCCCTGGTGGTTCGACTTCGTCGGGTCTCGACGGAGGAGCCGGGGTGGACCCGCCGTCGCGCGGGTCGCGGCTTCGTGTACCTCGACGACTCAGGTGACCGGCTGCCGGACGACGCCATCGAGCGGATCCGCTCCCTGGCCATCCCTCCCGCCTGGGAGGACGTCTGGATCTGTCCTCGCGAGAACGGGCATCTCCAGGCCGTCGGGACCGATGATGCCGGCCGCCGCCAGTACCTCTACCACCCCGACTGGCGGGCGAAGCGCGACCAGCAGAAGTTCGAGCGGGTGCTGGAGCTCGGCGCGGTCCTGCCCCGCGTACGCGAGCGGACGGAGCGGGATCTCACCACCACCGGGATGAGCGCTGCCCGGGCATCAGCACTCGCGGTGCGTCTGCTCGATCTGGGGTGCTTCCGGATCGGCAGCGACGCCTACGCCGATGAGAACGGTGGCTTCGGCCTGACGACGCTGGAGCGTCGCCACGTACGCAAGCGGGGCGAGGCCTACGTCTTCGACTTCACCGGGAAGTCCGGCGTCCACCACTCCATCAGCATCGACGACCCGCTCTCGGTGAAGGCGATCGTGCAGCTGCGTCGCCGCCGCGCCGGCTTCGAGGAGCTTCTCGCCTACCGTCAGGGCCGGCGGTGGCAACGGCTGACGCCGGCCATGGTCAACGACTACATGCGCGAGCTGAGCGGCCTCGAGGTGTCGGCGAAGGACTTCCGGACCTGGCACGCGACCGTGCTCGCGGCACTCGCCCTGGCCGAGGACCCGCACGCCGCGGGCCGCTCGACCCCGACCGCCAGATCCCGCCGCAAGCAGCAGGTCGCCGCGATCAAGGAGGTCGCGGAGTACCTCGGGAACACGCCGGCGATCGCCCGGAGCTCCTACGTCGACCCGCGGGTGCTCGAGCTGCACGAGCAGGGGTGCACGATCCGTGTACGGGACGGCGTGAGCGAGGACCCGCAGGCGCGACAGGCCGCGGCCGAGCGCGCGGTCCTGCGCCTGCTGGCACAGGCCGACCGCTGAGGCATCAGCCCTCGATCCCGGTGGCCTCGTGGGACGCACCCACAGGCTTGCTCTCCGGGGATCCGCGCTGTCTGAGATAGATCGAGAGGACGGCCATGGAGCCGACCGCCAGGAACTCCGACTGCCAGTTCTGCAGGGTGCGCGCCCAGAAGTCCGAGTTCGTCAGATAGGACACCCACGGGATCGGGTCGCGGAGCTGGCGCAGCCTGGTCTCGTTGTACGTCGCCCATCCCGCCACCGACTGGACCAGCCAGGACATCAGGAAGATGGAGCCCATGACGATGCCTAGGGAGCGGGAGTAGAACAACGTCCGCAGGCCGCCGGCCCGGGCCAGCTTGGGCGAGTCGGGACGGGCGTACGCTCCGACCTTCTGCGCCTCGTCGGACTCCTGGCCCGCGTCCTTCAGCGGCTTGGACTCCGGGGATCCACGTTGGACCAGCCAGACCGTCAACATGATGTAGAGCAGGAACTGGAGATACTCACTCTGCCAGTTCTCCGTCACGTCCACGGCGAAGCTCGCCGAGGTGAGATACCTCCCCAGCGAGAGCTGGTGGAGACCGTCGGCGAACAGCTCGTCGTTGAGCTGGTGCCAGCCGGCGATGGCCTGACCGGCGAGGCTGACCAGGAAGAGCGCCCCGAAACCCAGGCTCAGTGAGTTCTCTTTGAGGAATCGGCGCATCGAGGCCCCTCACCCGTGCCTCAGCGCGAGGACGAACGTGTAGAGCAGTCCGATACCGATGACCGCCAGGTAGGTGACGTACATGACTCGCATCTCAGCCTCCGTGCACGGCGCAGTCGTAGGGCTTGGGCTGCTGCGGCGTACAGCCGGCCGCGAACATCCGCCAGCCGTCGGCGAACCGGGTCAGGAACAGGGTCTCGCCCTGGTAGCGCACCTCGGCCATGGTCCCGAAGACGTCCACATCGTCCGGGACGCCCGGAGCGGGTAGGTCCTCCTCGGCCAACGCGTCGTCGCAGGGCAGCTTGGCGGCGGACTCCAGCTCGGAGCGCGTCTCCGGAGCCAGCAGCGCGCACGCCCGGGCCCAGTCCTGGGCGGCTACCGCGTCTTGGAAAGCGGCGGCGCTGTCGCGTACCGCCTGGTCCTGCCCCGAACCGCATCCGGTGAGGACCATCGGGAGGAGCAGCGCCAGCCCCATGAACCACCGCCGCATCGCACACCCCTCAGCCGTGGGCGGCTCGTGCCGCTCCCGCCTCCGTGGCCTCGCCGCTGGTCTGCAGCTGACCGCCCTGGTCCTCGAGGTGGGCGCGTACGAACCAGTGGAAGAGCTCGAGCTGCTCGGTCTGGCCGATCAGGATGTCCTGGGTCACCAGGTCGATGTCGTCGAGGGTCTTGATCGCCTCGCGGTAGGAGCCGATCACGCCCTGATAGGTGACATCGAGCGCGGCGAGATGCTCCTGGGTGGTGGCCCGGCCGATGCTGTAGTCGTTCCACTCCCGCTCCTCGACCAGAGCGCCCGGGGTGCCTCGCGGGGCACCGCCCAGGGTTGCGATCCGCTCGGCGAGCGCATCGGCCATCGCGCGTACGGCGTCGACCTGAGGGTCGATCATCTGGTGGACCGCGATGAAGTGGGGTCCGACCACGTTCCAGTGCACGTGCTTGAGAGTGAGCTGGAGGTCGTTCGTGGCATGGAGGCGCGACTGCAGCAGGTCGATGGTCTTGCGCGCAGCGCCCTCGTCCAGCCCCGGGATCGTGTAGTGCAGCGTCTCAGTACTCATGTCGCGATCGGTACCCCGCATCGGCTCGATGCATACCAGCGCACGTCGGCGAATAGACTCGTCCGCGTGCCCGCTCTTCTTGGTTCCCCGTCTCGCCTCTTTCGGATCGTCGCCACCGCCGAGGCGGTGACCTGGGCCGGGCTGCTCAGCGGCATGTTCCTGAAGTACGTCACCAAGACGACCGAGCTGGGAGTCAGCATCTTCGGGATGCTGCACGGGATCGTGTTCATCACCTACTGCGTCACCACCGTCGCGATCGCGATCGACCAGCGCTGGTCGATCGGCCGGCTCGTCGCCGGCCTCGCCTCCTCGATCCCGCCGTTCCTCACCCTCTGGTTCGAGCGCTACGCCGAGCGCCGCGGCCTGCTCGCCCCGGCGTGGCGACTGATCGACGAGTCCCCCAGCCGCCCGCTCGAGCGTCCGCTCGCATGGCTCCTCCGCAACCCGGTGCGTGGCCTGGCCGCCGGTCTCGCGAGCGTCGCCGCGCTGACCGTGGTCGCCCTCATCGCCGGGCCGCCGGTCGGCTGACCCACGCCGCACAGCGCGGCCAGGTCACCTCGCGGCGTCTGCGATCTGGACCTCACCGCGACGTACGACCTCTCCGCAGGCCTTGCAGGCCAGCACGGGGTGGAACTCCGCACCACAGGAGTGCTCGAACCTGGCCGGCGGGCCGTCCTCGCCTGCCAGGTGACGGTCCCCGAACTCGCGCATCGTCTCGATGATCGGCGCGAGCGACCGCCCGAGATCGGTCAGGTGGTATTCGTACCTCGGCGGGCGCTGCTCGTACTGGACCCGAGTCACCAGTCCGTGGGCCTCGAGCCTGCGTAGACGGTCGGTGAGGATGTCGCGCGGGCCGCCCGTGAACCGGGCGATCTCCTCGAACCGGCGGCTCCCGAGAAACAGCTCGCGAACGACGAGCAGGGTCCATTTGGAGCCGACGAGCTCGAGCGTCCGCGCCACCGAGCACTCACGTACCTGCGTCATCATGGTTCGATCCTAATCGAGTTGGAAAACCAAACCAACCCGAGTACGTTGGAAAAACCAACTCATCACGGAGCGGCGCCCGCGCCGTCGAACAGGAGAACCACATGCCCACTCTCGCGAACGCGGTCGTCCTGGTGACCGGAGCGAACGGCGGCCTCGGCACCCACTTCGTCAACCAGGCGCTGGAGCGCGGCGCCGCCAAGGTGTACGCCGCGGCCCGCAAGCCCCGCGAGTGGAACGACCCGCGCATCGTGCCGCTGAGGCTCGACGTGACCGACCACGACTCGGTCACCGAGGCTGCTGCGGCAGCTGGAGACGTCACGGTCGTCATCAACAACGCCGGCGCCTCCAACGGCGCCAGCGTGACCGGTGACCTGAGCGCCGCGCGCGACCTCTTCGAGACCAACTTCTGGGGAGCGCTCGACGTCACGACCACCTTCCTGCCGTCGCTGCGCGCCAGCAAGGGGGTCGTGGTCAACGTGCTCTCGGTCCTGAGCTGGTACGGCGTCGGCGACGCCTACAGCGCCACCAAGGCAGCGCTGTGGTCGGCGACCAACACCCAGCGCCTCGCGCTGGCGGGCGACGGCATCCATGTCGCGTCGCTGCACCTGGGCTACACCGACACCCCGATGACGGTCGGCATCACCGACCCGAAGAACGATCCGGCCGACGTGGTTCGGAGTGCGTACGACGGCCTCGAGGCCGACGCGTACGAGATCATCGCCGACCAGATCAGCGCCGACGTCAAGGCCGGCCTCGCCCAGCCGATCGAGGCGCTCTACCCGCAGCTGGCCCGCTGACCCACGCACAGGAGACGCTGATGACCCTCGATTTCGACGCCTTCTTCCTGCCGACCGACGAGGACGGGACGTTCGAGTCGACTGCGGCGACTGCCAGCCCCTGGGACCAGTCGTTGCAGCATGGCGGCCCTCCCGCTGCCCTGCTGGCCCGGGCGATCGAGTCCGTACGCTCCGACCCGGCCCTGTCCATCGCCCGGTTCACGGCCGACATGCTCGGCGGCATTCCGCAGGGAACCATGCGCGTCGAGGCGCACGTGGTCCGGCCGGGCCGTCGCGTCGAGCTCATCGAGGCCTCGCTGTGGGCCGGTGACCGGCTCGCCGTCAAGGCGAGCGCCTGGCTGATCCGGGCCACGCCGGGATCGACCCGCGAGCACTGGCGCGAGGAGAAGGTGCCCGCCATCCCGCCGGCCTCCTCCGAGCGCTTCTTCGACGGGGTCAGCCCCGACTGGGGCTACGGCCGCGCCATCGACTGGCGGTTCATCAGCGGGGGTTACGAACCCGGCCCGGCGGCGGTATGGGCGCGGCTGCGCGTCCCGCTGGTCGCCGGTGAGCAGGCCTCCCCCGTGCAGCGCCTCCTCACCCTGGCCGACTCCACCAACGGCCTGTCCGGCTCGCTGCCGATGAGCTCGTGGTACTTCATCCCGCCGACCGTGACCGTCACCATCGAGCGACCACCCATGAGCGAGTGGATGCTGCTCGACGCCCGCAGCACCATCGGCCCGGACGGTATCGGCCTGGCCCAGGGCGACATGGCCGACGAGCACGGCACCTTCGCCATGGTCGCGCAGCCGCTGATGGTCGCGCCCCGCTGAGCCTCACCCAGCACGTTCGCTGTTCCGACCCGACTCGCACACCACCGCTTGAACGAGAAAGAGGACCACCATGCCGAACGCCTTCATCGTCGACGCCGTCCGTACGCCCGTAGCCAAGGGCAAGCCCGGCGGCGCCTACTCCGAGATCCACTCTGTCGATCTCCATGCGCACACGCTCGCCGCGTTGGTCGAACGCACCGGCATCGACCCGGCCGTCGTCGACGACGTGATCAGCGGCGCGGTCGGACAGGTCGGCGAGCAGTCGGGCAACACCGCCCGCTGGGCCCTGCTCGGCGCCGGATTCCCGGAGTCGGTCCCCGGCGTCACGGTCGACCGGCAGTGCGGCAGCTCGCAGCAGGCGCTCCACTTCGCCGCTCAGGGCGTGATCGCGGGCGCGTACGACGTGGCCATCGCCTCCGGCGTGGAGTCGATGAGCCGCGTCCCGATGGGGTCGCAGTTCGCGGGCAAGGACTTCTACGGCAGCAAGGTGAACGCCCGCTACGACGGTGGCCTGGTCCTCCAGGGCATCTCGGCCGAGCTGATCGCCAACAAGTGGGACCTCTCCCGCGCCGAGCTGGACGAGTTCGCGGCAGAGTCGCACCAGCGTGCCGCGGCAGCGTGGAAGGACGGGCACTTCGACTCGCAGGTCACCTACGTGAACGACCTGCGCGTCGACGAGACGATCCGGCCGTCATCCACGGCCGACTCGCTCGCGGGCCTTCGACTCGCCTTCAAGGACGAGGACTCCGTGGCCAGGTTCCCCGACATCGACTGGCGAGTCACGGCGGGCAACAGCTCCCCCATCAACGACGGCTCCGCCGCCCTCCTCGTCGCATCCGAGGAGGCCACCGCGCGCCTCGGCCTGACCCCGAGGGCGCGGGTCCACTCCTTCGCGGTCGCCGGCGACGACCCGATCTTCATGCTCACCGGCATCATCCCCGCGACCCAGAAGGTGCTCGCCCGCGCCGGACTCTCCATCGACGACATCGACGCCTTCGAGGTCAACGAGGCATTCGCCTCCGTCGTACTCGCCTGGCAGAAGGAGACCGGTGCCGACCTCGCCAAGGTCAACATCAACGGCGGCGCCATCGCCATCGGGCACCCGCTGGGCGGGTCCGGCGCCCGGCTGATGACCACGTTGCTGAACAACCTCGAGCAGACCGGCGGCCGCTACGGGCTGCAGGTCATGTGCGAGGCCGGCGGCCTGGCGAACGCCACGATCATCGAGCGGATCTGAGCCGCCATGACTCAGAACACGACCCAGAACACGACCTCCGAGCAGTCCCGAGCGGTGCGCGAACGCACCTACTCGTGGGCCGACCCACAGGTCTTCGCCACCGCCGCCCGGGAGCTCGACGGGCTCGACTTCTTCAAGCAGCTGGGAGACATCGAGCTCCCGCCACCACCGATCAACGCGACGCTCGGCATGGCCCTGGTCGAGGTCAGCGACGGCCGGGCCGTCTTCGAGCTCACGCCCGAGGAATGGCACTACAACCCGATCGGCACCGTGCACGGCGGCATCCTCGCGACCCTTGCCGACTCGGCTCTCGGGTGTGCGGTCCACACCAAGCTGAAGGCGGGCACGGGCTACACCTCGCTCGACCTGACCATCAAGTTCACCCGCGCAGCCACGCTCGACAGCGGCACCCTCACCTGCGAGGGCCGCGTCGTGACGATCGGACGCCGCGCCGCGACCGCCGAAGCCGAGATCACCGACCAGACGGGCCGCGTCATCGGTCACGCGATCGCGACCTGCCTCATCATGGCGGGGAGCTGACGGCTTCGGCGGTTGCAGGTCAGCTGTCGGCGTGCTGATCGAGCGTGCGCTTCAGGTCCTCCTTGCCCTTGTCCCCGACGGGGATGTCGGCGTTGGCGGCCTGGCGGCGTAGCTCGTCACGGGTGATGTCCTGGGGCATGTCGCCGAGGTGCTCCTGCCGACTCTTCAAGAAGGCCTTACCCAGCTCGGCGCGACGGGCGTCGTCGAGACGGTCGCGAATGCCCGGGAGCACGGTGCTCTCCTCCTCCTCGACGTGATGGGAGACCGCCTCGACCACCTCCGCCAGCTTGTCGCCGTACTCCGTTGAGTAGGGGTCGCACTCGCTGAGCTCGGCGAGGAGACGGTCCGCCAGCAGGTGCTCCTCCTGGCTGTGCGCGACGTCCTCCGCCTCACCCGCCTCGTCCCGGGCGGCCGGGTAGACCTCGGCCTCCTCGGCGCGGCTGTGTGCGGCCAGGAGCGTCACCAAGATCGGGGTCAGCCCGGCTCGTACGTCTGGATCTCGCTGAAGCTTCTCGAACAGGCTCTCCACCTCACGGTGGTCCTGCATGATCAGGTCGGTCACGTCTTCGGACACGGGAGTCCTCCTCTGCGCTGAAAGGGATCCGGCGAATCACCGGTACCCCCGAACGCGCGGACTCAGCCTCAGTCGGGAGGCTCGTCGACGATGTGCACGGCCGCTTCCTCAGCGGAGGCGCCGGCACCGTCGATGCCTTCGTCGTGTCCGATGAGCTTCCCCTCGTCGTCCTCACGCACGCCCTCGTCGGGACTGGTGAGCCGGCCGGCGCGGGCCTCGCCCACCTCCCCTGTCACCGGGCCGTCCAGGATGTCGGCGTCAGCCTCGGCCTCGGCCTCCTCCCAGACCTCCGGCTCCTCCTGAGCGCGCCGTTCGTCGATGGTCTCCCCCTCGATCTCCTCCCGCGGCGTCACACCCTTCGCGGTGACACCCCGCGGCCGCTCGGGCGGCGAATAGCCCTCGTCCAGGACATCGTCGACACCGCGGTCGTCGAGGGTGTCCTCCGGCTGAAGCTGCTCTTCACTCATGACTCGACCGGTAACCCCCGACGCGACCTCGCATGCTCCGCGAGTCGGTTGGTTCGTACGTAACCTGGTTCGGGGAGGCTGGCCGTGCTGGACCTGCAATGCGACGAATCGGGGCGACGTAGCTATGACTGCCGACCTTGCCTACGTGGTGATCGGTGCCAGCCTGCTGCTGGCCATCGTGCTTCCCGACCTCCTCAACCGATGGGCGATCTCGGCTCCGATGGTGCTCGTCGGGGTCGGGATGCTGATCGGGCTCACGCCGCTCCCCGATGGCCTGCCGCTGGACCCGCAGGCCAACCGGGTCGCGATCGAGCACGCCACCGAGCTGGTCATCATCGTGGCGCTGATGGGTGTCGGCCTGGCGCTCGACCGGCCGCTCGAGCTCCGCAGGCCGAGGACCTGGCGCCGGTGGTCGTCGACCTGGCGGCTGCTGGCCATCGGGATGCCGGTCACCATCGCCGCCATCGCGGTTCTCGGGTGGGCCGCCGGACTGGCACCGGCCGTGGCGATACTCCTGGGCGCGGCGCTGGCGCCCACCGACCCGGTGCTCGCCTCCGACGTCCAGGTGGCCGGCCCGCAGACCGGTGACCACGAGGTCGACGAGCGCGACGAGCTCCGGTTCACCCTCACCTCGGAGGCCGGCCTGAACGACGGGCTCGCCTTCCCGTTCGTGTACGTGGCGATCCTGCTCGCCACCGAAGGAGCCGTCTCGAACTGGGCCCTTGAATGGGTCGGCTTCTACCTCGTGGGAAAGATCGTGATCGGCGTCCTTGCCGGCCTGGTGGTGGGAAAGGTCCTCGCCTACATCGCGTTCCGGTCCAGCAGCCGGTCCCTGCGCGTGGCCGAACGGGGCGAGTCGCTGCTCGCCCTCGCGGCCCTGATCGGGTCGTACGGCGTCGGCGAGGTTCTCGGCGGCTACGGGTTTCTCTCCGTCTTCGTCTGCGCCATGGCCTTCCGTTCGGCCGAGCGCTCACACGACTACCACGCAGCCATGCACGAGGTGGCCGAGCGGCTCGAGCGCCTGCTGACCCTCTTCGTACTCCTCGTTCTCGGGATCGCGCTCACGCGAGGCCTGCTCGAGGCTCTCGACTGGCGCGGGATCGCCATCGGGCTGGCGCTGATCCTGGTGGTCCGTCCAGCGGCGGGGATCCTGGCCCTGGCGCCGTGGCCGGGCCGAGGCGAGCGCACCTCGCCTCTGACCCGGCACCAACGCTGGGCGACGGCGTTCTTCGGCGTCCGCGGCGTCGGTTCCGTCTACTACCTCGCCTACGCCGCCGGGCAGGACGAGGCGTTGGCACAGGACTGGCTGTGGTCGACGGTCGCCTTCACCGTCGTCGCCTCGGTGCTGATCCACGGAGTCCTCGCCACCCCGGTCATGGCACGCGTCGATCCCGCCCGGCGATGACGACGAGCTTCGTACGTCAGGCAGGGCCGCCTTCGCCGCTGTCGGCGGCGAGCAGGTCGACGTCGACGTCCTCCTGACGTGAGATCCGGTCCGTCACGAGCTCCTGCTGCTCCTCGGTGAGGGTCACCCCGGCCTCCTGCAGCGCCTTGGACAGCTCGTCCCGGATGGTTCCCTCGGGTGCGGTCTCCTGCCAGGCGTTGACTCGTTCGACCACACCCTGAAGTGCCTGTACGCGTGCTTCGTCCTGGTTCATCTCAGTCATCTCCTCGCGGTACCCGACCCAGGTGAGGACATGCCGACCGACGAATCAGGTCCGTGCGCGGGCGGGTCCGGATCATCCCTACCGGGGGAGGACACGGGCCCACCGAGGCGACCACCGTGGTTCCCGTGGTTGACGCATGGCGTCCCGCAGTCGTCCTGACGAAGGTGAGGGGTTCCGATGAGCAGCACCGAGGTGGCAAACCGAGCAGGTGGTGTCCTCCTCGTCACCTGTCTGTCGACTCTGGTGGTCAATGCCAACACGTCGGCGGTGAGCATCCTGCTCCCCGCCATCAGCGCAGATACCGGCATGGATGTCACCACGCTGCAGTGGGCCGTCACGGGCTACTCGCTGGTGGGCGCCGCGACCATCGTGACCTCCGGCTCGCTGGGCGACGTGTTCGGCAGGAAGCGCATCTTCCAGCTCGGTCTGCTGCTGTTCATCGCCTCGTGCGTGCTGATCGCCATCTCCGACTCGGGTGCAGCCGTCATCGCTGGGCGGTGCATCCAGGGCGCATCCGGCGCGACGATCCTGGCCTGTGGCCTCAGCCTGCTGACGGTCGGCACACCTGAAGAAGGCAAGCTGCGGGCGGTCTCGCTCTGGGGCGCGGCGGCAGGTGTGGGTGCTGCGGCCGGGCCGCTGCTCGGCGGTGTCCTGGTCGAGCTGACGAGCTGGCAGGGACTGTTCTGGCTCGACGCCGGCGTCGCGGCGGTGTGCATGGCGATGACCGCACGCATGGTGACCGAGTCCCGCGACGAGGACCGGCCGCGCTCGATCGACGTCGCTGGCAGCGTGCTGGTCGCTGCCACCCTCACCCCGATCATCCTGGCACTCAGTGAGGGCAGTGACTGGGGGTGGACGTCGTTGGCCACGCTCGGGTGCCTAGCAGTGGCCGTGGTGTCGGGATTCGCCTTCGTCGCGGTGGAGAAGCGGGTCGCCGTCCCCATGCTCGACCTGGCCCTGCTTCGCAACCGGGTCCTGGTGGCGTCCACGATCGCCATCCTCATCGGCGCCGGCACCATCAACGCGCTGATGTACCTGGTGAGCCTCTACTTCCAAGACCCGAGCACGCTCGGGCTCAGCTCGCTGCAAGCAGGCCTGGCGACACTTCCGGCCACCGTCGGCCTCGTCGCGGTCGCTCCCCTGGTGCCACGGGTCGCGGCGCGGTTCGGCGGTCGACCGGTCGTCGGAGCCGGCTTCGCGATCACGGCGATCGGCTTCGGCTGGATCGGCTTCGTCGAGGGCTCGTGGGGGTACGGCGCGTTCGTGCTGCCGCTCGTCGCGGCGGCCGTCGGGATGGGCCTGTCCAACGGGCCAGCGACGTCGGCCTCGACGGCGTGCGTCTCGGCAGCCCAGGTCGGGGCGGCCTCGGGTGTCTCCAACATGGCACGCTACGTCGGCGCGGCCGTGGCCACTGCCCTGGCTGCGACGATCTACGGAAACGTCATCGCCAGCCAGACGGCTGAGGGCCAGTCCAGTGCCGATGCCCTGTCCTCCGGCCTTGCCGCCGCGTCCTGGGTGATGGCGGTGTTCAGTCTCGTCGGCGTCGCGATGGCCGTGATCATGGGGCGTCACCGGGTCGCCCGGGGCACTTTGGCCGACGCGGGCGCTGCGGCCGCGGCACACACGCACACCCTGCCGACTTCGGCCACGCCCACGTCGGCCGAGAGGACACCGTGACTCCGCGACGGCACGTCCGCCCGCGAGCCCTCAGCCGGCGAACGCCGCGCGGCCCTGCAGGGCGGAGGTGCCGAGGTCGCTCTTGGCGAGCGGCTTCCGGTCAGTGACCGCTTCTGTCCAGGCCGCGGTGGTGGCGACCGCGGCGAAGTTGGAGTGCAGCAGGACGAGCAGGGTCTGGTGGAGCTGGTCGGCCGAGACCTTGCCGGCCTCGTTGGCCAGGTGGATGGCGCCGCTCGCGTCGGAGAGGATCTCGGCGGCCAGGCCGAGCTCCTCGGCGCTCACCGCCGTGGCGATGTCGCAGTTGTTGGTCATGAAGCCGACGATGGTGATGGTGTCGACGCCCTGCTCGGCCAGCCACGCCGCGACGCCGGTGCCCGCGAAGACGCTGCTCTTGTCCTTGGTCACGCGCTTCCAGGACGACTTGACGCGCCGCTCGATCTCGGGGTGCAGGGTCGAGCTGTGGCTTCCGGCAGCGAAGACCGGAGAGCCCTCGGGCAGCTCGTGCCGGACGACGACCACGGGAAGGCCCTCGCGATCGGCGACGTCGAGTGCTTCCGCGATGTTGGCGAGCGCCTGCTCGCGGTCCGGGGACTGGATCTGCAGGATCCCGTCGAAGTACTCCTGCTGGACGTCGACGACGATCAGGGCGCGGCGGGGCGTGGTCATGACTGGATTCCTCTGTTCGGGGTGGCGTTGGCGTTCCCCTTCACTCTGGCCGCTGTGAAGCGCTACCGTGAGTGGCACAAATGACGACTTACGATGAGATCGGGCCAGGATGCGCATCGCCGTACACGCCTTCGACGGCATCACCATGTTTCACCTCGCCGCACCCTTGATGGTCTTCGGCGAGGTCGGCCGCCTGGGCCTGGCCGAGGGATGGGATCCCGTGGTGTGGACCGAGGACGGACACGGCGTACGAACGGCCGAGGGACTGCGAGTCGACGACGTCGCCGGCCCCGATGTCGTCGAGGACGCGGATCTCGTGGTCCTGCCGTCGTGGCCGAGCGACCTCCGGCCGGCCGGTGCCGCCCTGACCGGCAGGATCCGTGCCGCGCAGGCACGGGGCAGTCGCATCGCGGGCCTGTGCCTGGGCGCGTTCCCCGTCGTCGACAGCGGGGTGCTCGACGGACGAGATGCCGTCACCCACTGGGGCGCGGTCGACGAGCTGGCCCGCCGGCGGCCGGCCGTCACCGTCATTCCGGCAGCGCTCTACCGCGATCACGGCGACGTACTCACCTCAGCCGGCACGGCATCGGCCATCGACGCCTGCCTGTCGATCGTACGCACCCACCTCGGCTCCGCCGCGGCAGCCAGCGTGGCCCGCCACCTCGTGGTCGCGCCCCATCGCGAGGGCGACCAGGCCCAGTACGTCGACCGCCCCATGCCCGAGTCAGGAGGTGTGGGCGACCTCGGACCGACGATCGACTGGGCCCTCGCCCACCTCGACGAACGGCTCCACGTCGACGACCTGGCAGCCCACGCCCGGATGAGCCGGCGCAACTTCACCCGCCGCTTCGCCGAGGTCACCGGCACCACGCCCGCGCGCTGGGTCCTGACCCGTCGCCTCGACGAAGCGCGCCGTCTCCTCGAGACCACGACCTGGCCCATCACCCGCATCGCCGAAGCGTGCGGGTTCAGCAGCGCCGTGACGTTCCGGCAGAACTTCGCCACGGCATTCGCGACGACACCCACCTCCTACCGCAGGCGGTTCGCCCCCTCTGCCGATGTGGCGAGCTCCAAGCGCACCACGACGCCCTTCGAGGTCGGGGTGTTGCTGCCCTCGGCAACGCTGTCGAGCGGCACGAGCACGTTGGTCTCCGGATAGTACGCAGCCGCCGAACCCCGGCTCGCCGGATAGGCGACCAGGGTGAATCCCGGGGCGCGCCGCTCGACACCGTCCTCCCAGACCCCGACGATGTCGACGCGGTCACCGTCGGCCAGACCCAGCTCGGCGATATCGGCCGGGTTGACCATCACGATTCGGCGGGCGTTGTGGATGCCGCGGTAACGGTCGTCCATGGCGTACGGGATGGTGTTCCACTGGTCGTGAGAGCGCAGGGTCTGCAGGATCAGATGACCCGGCGGGGCCTGCAACCACGTCAGGTCGTTGCGCGTGAAGACGGCCTTGCCGCTCGGTGTGCGATAGACGCCGGAGTTCACCGGGTTCGGGAGAACGAACCCGGTCGGATTCTTGATCCGCTCGTTGAAGTCCTCGAACCCCGGCACCACTCGTGCGATCCGATCGCGGATCCGGCCGTAGTCCGCCTCGAAGTCCGCCCAGCGGATGCCGTACCGGCCGCCGATCGCGGCCCGTGCCAGGCGCGAGATGATCGCGACCTCGCTGAGGAGATGCTCCGAGGCGGGCTGGAGCTTGCCGCGAGTGGCGTGTACGGAGCTCATCGAGTCCTCGACGGTGACGAACTGCTCACCACTGGACTGGACGTCGATGTCGCTGCGGCCCAGCGTGGGCAGGATCAGCGCGGTCTCCCCGACCACCGTGTGCGAGCGGTTCAGCTTGGTGGAGACCTGGACCGTCAAGCGGCAGTTCCTCAACGCGGCCTCGGCGACGTCGCTGTCCGAGATCGCCCGGACGAAGTTGCCGGCGACGCCGACGAAGACCTTCGCCTTCCCGTCGCGCATCGCCCGGACGCCGTCCACCGAGTCGTACCCGTGCTTGCGCGGTGGGTCGAACCTGAACTCGGCACCCAGTGCGTCGAGGAAGGAGTCGGGCATCTTCTCCCAGATGCCCATCGTCCGGTCGCCCTGGACGTTGGAGTGACCGCGGACCGGGCAGACCCCGGCCCCGGGCTTGCCGATGTTGCCCCGCAGCATGAGGAAGTTGACCACCTCGCGGATCGTCGGCACGCCGTGCTTGTGCTGGGTCAGCCCCATCGCCCAGCAGACGATGACCGAGCGGCTGGCCAGCACCTGCTCGTGGACCGCCTCGATCTCCTCGCGGGTCAGGCCGGTGGCCTCGAGCGCAGCCTCCCAGGTGATGGTGCGGGCGTGCTCGGCGAAGGCGTAGAACCCGGTCGTGTACTCCGCGATGTACTCCCAGTCCAGCACTCCGCCGCCCTCGGCCCGGTCGGTCTCGAGCAGGCGGCGGTTGAGCATCTGGAACAGCGCGAGGTCGCCGCCGGGGCGGATCTGCAGGAACTGATCCGCGATCTGGGTGCCCCGGCCCACCACTCCGCGGGCCTTCTGCGGGTTCTTGAACCGCATCAGTCCCGCCTCGGGAAGGGTGTTGACCGCGATCACCTTGCCGCCCCGCTGCTTGGTCTCCTCCAGCGCTGACAGCATCCGCGGATGGTTCGTGCCCGGGTTCTGGCCGACCACGAACACCAGGTCCGCGTTGTAGATGTCGTCGAGCTGGACGCTGCCCTTGCCGATCCCCAGCGTCTCGCTGAGCGCCGAGCCGCTCGACTCATGACACATGTTCGAGCAGTCGGGCAGGTTGTTGGTGCCGAACGCGCGGGCGAAGAGCTGGAGCAGGAACGCGGCCTCGTTGTTGAGCCGCCCCGAGACGTAGAACATCGCCTCGTCGGGAGAGTCCAGGCCGTTGAGCTCCTGGGCGACGGTCTGGAAGGCGTCCTCCCAGGTGATCGGCTCATAGTGCGTCGCACCTGGCCGCTTGACCATCGGTTCCGTCAGCCGGCCCTGCTGGTTGAGCCAGTAGTCCGACTTGCCGTCCAGCTCCGAGACCGGGTGACGCGCGAAGAACTCGCGCGTCACCCGGCGCGACGTCGCCTCGTCGGCGATGTGCTTCGCACCGTTCTCGCAGTACTCGTTCCGGTGCCGGTGACCCGGCTCGGGCCACGCACACCCCGGGCAGTCCATCCCGTCGGCCTGGTTGAGGTTCAACAGCGTCAACGCCGTACGCCGTACCGATGTCTGCGTCAGCGAATACTCGATCGCCTTCCGCACCGCCGGCAAGCCGGCGGCCCAGGTCTTCGGCTCGGTGACACTGAGTGCCTCCACCGGCTCTTCCACGGAGTACGCGCCGTCCGCGTCTCGCTTCACCACACCCGTTCCCTTCGAGACTCGAGCTAGCTGGCCGACCTGGGCAGCTCGGCCTCCTCGTCATCGGCCAGTTCGTCGGCCGATTCGTTGGCCGATCCAGCGACCGATTCGTCGGCGGGCGCATCGGGATCACGGGAGACCCGGATGACGAAGTCGTCACCGTGCTCCGAGACCCCGTAGACAACGGCCTGCTCGACGGCTTTGGAGGCGTACTGGGCACGCACCACGAGTGGGTCCTCCCGAAGGTCCTTCACCAGCGATACGCACAGCCCGACCATGACGACGACGAACGGGACCGCCGCCACGATGGTGATGGTCTGCAGGCCGCTCAACGCGTCGGAACCGCCGACCAGCAGCATCACGGCAGCGACCGCGCCCGTGGCAACACCCCAGAAGATCACCGTCGGCCTGCTCGGTTCGATGGATCCGCGCTCGGAGAGCGTGGCCATGACGATCGAGGCCGCGTCCGCTCCTGAGATGAAGAAGAGCGCGACCAGGATCATGACCACGACGCTTGCCACCGTCGCGAACGGGAACGACTCCAGGGTCGTGAACAGCTGGGTCTCGACGCCGCCCGCACCGGCGATGTCCACACCGCCCAACTGCAGGTCGAGAGCCGCCCCGCCGAAGATCGCGAACCAGGCCAGGCTGACCAGCGACGGGACGAGGAGCACGCCCGTCACGAACTGGCGAATGGTGCGGCCCCGCGAGATCCGCGCGATGAACATTCCGACGAACGGCGTCCACGAGAGCCACCAGGCCCAGTAGAAGACCGTCCAGCCCGACAACCAGGTGGCGGTCGCAGACCCTTCGGCCGAGGTTCGCGCCGACATCATCGCAACCTCTTGGAAGTAGCTTCCGACAGTTGTCGGGACCAGGCTGAGGATGAACACGGTCGGACCGGCGACGAAGACGAACAGGGCCAGTCCGACGGCGAGCACCATGTTGATGTTCGAGAGCCACTGGATCCCCTTGGCGACGCCGGAGACCGCGGAGAAGACGAACCCGACCGTGAGGACGGCGATGATCGCGACCAGGATCCCGTTGCCCGTCGTGCCGAGCCCGCCGACGATCTCCAGGCCGCTGCGGATCTGGAGCGCCCCCAGGCCCAGCGACGCGGCCGACCCGAAGAGCGTCGCGAAGATCGCGAGCATGTCGATGACCTTGCCGCCGGCGCCGCGGGCGTGGCGCCCGAGAATGGGCTCGAACACCGAGCTGATGAGCAGACCGCGGCCCTTGCGGAAGACGCTGTAAGCGATCGCCAGCCCCACCAGGGCGTAGATCGCCCAGGGGTGGATTCCCCAGTGGAAGAGGGTGGTTGCCATGGCCGTCTGGATCTTCTCGGACTGACCATCGCCGACAGAGCCCGGCGGAGGTGCGACGAAGTGGCTGACCGGCTCGCTGACGCCGTAGAAGATCAGGCCGATCCCCATTCCGGCGCTGAACATCATCGTGATCCACGAGACCGTACGGAACTCGGGTTCCTCGCCGTCCCTGCCGAGCGGGATGTTCCCGAACTTGCCGAAGGCGAGCCACAGTACGAAGCCGACGAAGGTCGATGCCGCGGTGACGAAGAGCCAGCCCAGGTTGGCCATCACCCAGGACAACGACTTCCCTGAGACCGACGCCAGCGACTCCGTGCTGACGAAGCCCCAGACCAGGAAGCCGATCGCGATGACCGCGGTCACTCCGAAGACGACGCGATCAAGACCACCGGCATCCTTGGCGGGCTCCTCAGGAGGACAGTCGAGGGCCGGATGGGTCGGGCTTCCGTTCTGGCCGACGGATTTGTGGCGCGGCGCTACCGGGGAAAGGTCTCCGCGACGTGCAGAGGATCTCATGACGCACTCCGATCAAGAGCTCTTGGGATGAGCAGCATCTGTCGGTGCCAGAGAGGCTCCGGGTGGCGGCACGACAGTGGGGCGCTACGCGGCCAGACGCTGATATACTAGTTACCTTATCTGTGATGCATCACACAAGGCAAGGGTCGATCTCGACGACGAGTTCGACCTCCACCGGGGCGTCCAGAGGCAGGGCCGAGACCCCGATCACGGAGCGCGCATGTCGCCCCGCATCGCCGAACACCCGACCGAGAAGCTCCGAGGCACCATTGGCGACCAGGGCCTGATCCGCGAAGAGGGTGCCGGAGGCGACATACACGACGACCTTGACGATTCGCTTCACCTGCCCGAGGTCACCGATCTCCGACTTGATCGCGGCGAGAGCGTTGAGCACGCACCATTGCGCACAGGTCTGGCCGTCGGCGACGCCAAGAGCGTCACCGACCCTGCCCGTGGCGAGGAGCTCGCCCTCCCGGATCGGCAGCTGCCCTGAAGTGAAGACGAGCGTTCCCGCGCGCACCGCGGGAACAGGAGCCACGGCGGGCGCCGCCTCACGAACAGACAGACCGAGCCCGGCCAGCGCCATGCTCTGCCCCGACACGGTCGCATTCGACCCCCGAGGACTCAGCAGCCGCAGTACCCGGCCCGAACGATCCGCCATACCCAGACACTAACACTGATATACTAGTTGTCGTTAGTGTGACTTTTAGAGAGCTGGCGCACATGCACGGCCACGAGATGACCGCCGAGAAACGGTTCGCCGAGATGGCGAACCGCCAGCGCCGCTGCTTCTGGCTGGACTCAGGGCCCGGTCAGACCTCCCGGTCGATCATGGTGGCCTTGCGCGACGACGACATCTCCCTCACCTACGACGCCGGGCGAGGTGAGGTGCTTCGTCACCGCGCCGGAGATGTCAGCCAGGTCGGCACGGACATCTTCACGGTCCTCGGGGACGAGCTCGCCCGCACGCCCGAGGACGAGATCTGGGTGGGCTACTTCGGCTATGCATGTCGTCCGGATCTACCGGCCAGGACAGGTCTCGCGGGCGACCCCGCGATGCCTGACGCGATCTGGATGCGCACCCGCAACACGATGATCGTCGACGAGCCGCTCGCGCGCCCGGCCCACCGCACCGCACGAGTCCTCCCCGCGCAGTCCGTGAGCGCCGCCCCGACCGCCTACACGCGCGCCTTCGACGAGGTGCAGCGGGAGCTGCGGGCCGGCAACACGTACGAGGTGAATCTGACGCACCGGATCGAGGTGCAGGACGCCATCGACCCGGCCGTCGCGTACCTGCGCCTTCGCGACCTCAACCCGGCTCCGTACGCCGGTTTCATCCAGCATCACGGGTTCCGGCTGCTCAGCTCCTCACCCGAGCGCTACGCCACGATCGACCGGAACCGGTGGATCGAGACCCGGCCGATCAAGGGCACCACCCCGCGCGGCACGTGCGCCGCCGAGGACGAGGAGCTGCGCCGGGACCTGGCGTCGAACCCCAGGTTCCGCGCCGAGAACTTGATGATCGTCGACCTCCTCCGCAACGACCTGGCGATGGTGTGCGACCCCGGCACGGTGACGGTTCCGTCGTTGATGGCGGTCGAGTCCTACGCCTCGGTGCACCAGCTCGTGACGACCGTACGCGGCCGGCTGCGTGACGACGTCACCGGCATCGAGGCGCTGCGCTCCCTCTTTCCGGCCGGCTCGATGACGGGTGCGCCGAAGCTGCGGACCATGGAGATCATCCGCCGCGTGGAGACCACTCCGCGCGGCGTGTACTCCGGTGCCTTCGGATGGATCGCACCTGACGGCCGGGCGGATCTCGGTGTCGCGATCAGGAGTCTCACCACCACAGGCAACGGCACCTGGGAGCTCGGCACCGGCGGCGGGATCACCGTCCATTCGACAGCTCAGGACGAGTACGCCGAGACAGGCTGGAAGGCCGAGCGGCTCCTGCAGGTGTTCGGCACGCCGTTGCGATGTAACTGATGTATCAGACTAAGATGGTAAAGGCGGCAGAAGATCTGTTGCCGACGATCCGGAGCGGACAAGTGGGGCAAGAACTCAATGACAGTTGACGAGATTCTGGCAGCAACGTCGGATCCCCCCGCCACCTCGCTCGCCGATCAGGCCTACCGATACATCCGCGAGCGCCTGGTGATGCTCGACATCCGTCCGGGGGCGCCGATCAACGACGGCCAGATCGCAGAGGCGATCGGCATGGGGCGTACTCCTGTCCGGGAAGCGATCAAACGGCTCGAGGCCGATCACCTGGTCCACTCCTTTCCGCGCCGCGGCACCTTCGCCACGACCATCGACGCGACCGAGCTCAGCGCGATCGCCGAGATCCGGCGCCAGCTCGCCCCGTACGCCGCCCGCGCGGCCGCGGAACGCGCGACGACACAGCAACGTGAGCAGATGCGCGACCTCGCCGCCCAGATCAGCAAGGGCAAGCTGGGCGACGGAGATCGCACCTCCCTGATGCGCGTCGACAAGGCGGCGCACGGCCTGATCTACCAGTCGAGCGGCAACGCCCACCTCGAGGACATCCTGATCAGGTACGACAACCTCGCCATCAGGATCTGGTGGATGGTGATCGATCGCCTGCCCGACCTGGCCCACCACGTCCTCGAGCAGGCGCAGCTCCTCAGCGCGGTCGCGGACGGTGATGCCGACCGCGCCGAGAAGCTCACCCTCGAGCACATCGGCAGCTTCGAGAGCGAGATCCGCCAGGTTCTCTGACGCTCCGTGCCTCAGCAGTCCAACTGGATGTCACCCAGAGGCTTCGAGCAGCAGATCAGCACCTTCTGGTTGGCGATCTCCTTGGGCCGGATGCCGCCGTTGTGCTGCATGTCGACCTCCCCGGAGAGCATCGACACCTTGCAGGTCCCGCACATGCCCTGACCGCAGGCCGCCATCGGCCGCATGCCGGCCGCCATCGCCGCCTCCAGGATGGTCTCGTCCGGGCCACAGGTGATCATCCGGCCGCTGCGCGCGAACTCGACCGAGAACCCGGTTCCGACCCCCTCCTCGGAGTCCTGCTCGACGGGCGGTGCCGTCGACGGAGCAGGGACCGCGGGAGCGCCGAAGTCGAAGCTCTCCTCGTGGTACTTCTCCATGCCGTAGCCGAGCTCTTCGAGCAGCGACTTCGCCGCCGCCATGTAGCCCGCCGGACCGCAGATGAACGTCTCACGCTCGTTGAGGTCAGGGGCCAAGATCTCGAGCACCGGCTTGGAGATGCGTCCCTGCAGCCCCATCCAGCGCTCGGTGGGGGCATCGCCCTCGCAGATCTCCACGACTCGCAGGTTGGGCATCAGGCGTGCCATCGCCTCGAGCTCGCCGCGGTAGATGATGTCGGCCGGCGTACGCGCACTGTGCACGAAGAGGATGTCCGCCTCGGAGCCGAGGTCGTACAGCGTCCTCGTCATCGACAGCACGGGGGTGATGCCGCTGCCGGCCGAGAGGAAGAGGTACTTCGACGCGTCCTCCTCCGGCAGGACGAACGCACCTGCCGGAGCGTGCATCGAGATCCAGGCCCCGGGCTCGAGGTTGTCGTGGAGCCAGTTCGAGACCACACCGTCGGGGACCCGCTTGACCGTGATGGCCAGCCGGTCGGGCCTGGTCGGCGGCGAGGCGATCGTGTAGCAACGGGTCATCAGCTCGCCGTCGATCTCGACCCGGATGGTGATGAACTGGCCCGCCTCGAAGTCGAAGGGACGTCGCTCGGGGGTCGTGAAGACGAAGGTCTTCACGTCATGGGTGACCGCCAGAACCTGGCTGCACACCAGGTCCATCACGTCGCTCTCGGCCCAGCAGGGCTCCAGCATCCGCCGGCTGCGCACGGGCGCCGGGCGGCCGTTCTGCAGACCGAACGAGTTGGGCTCCGACACCTTGGGGATGTCGGTCTCCATGATGGTCATGTTTCCTCCCGAACTCCGGCTAGGCACTGGCTTGGATGCGTTGGACGTACCAGGTGACGAAGGCATCGACTTCACCCTCGACCACGGAGTACGGACCAGGTACGTAGCCCGGGTCCGCCACTCCTCGCTGCGTGCCCTCGACCAGGACGCGGTCTTGGTCGTTGGTGGCACGCCAGACGGAGGTGAGCGACTCGACCGAGTAGTCGACCCCTTCGACAGCCTCCGGGTTCACCAGCCAGGTCGTCCGGACCAGCGTCCGGTCGACCGCCAGCGGGATCACCGAGAAGACGACAGCGTGGTCACCGAGGAAGTGGAACCACGAGTTGGGCTGCATGTGCAGCGACAGGTCTCCGAACCTGGGGTCCTCGATGGAGCCCATCAGCTTCGCGCAGAGCTGCTGCCCGTCAGGACCGAACGAGGCCCCTGCGCCGTCGAGCGGCAGGTGCGAGAGCTGGAACGCCGTCGTACGACCCTCGAGCTCGCAACGCTCCTCGTGCGGGAAGCCGATCGCGTCGCGGGCCTTCTCCAGCTCCGCCTGCGCCTCCTGATAGCGGTCGAAGACCGACTGCATGCGCGGTGGCACGTCCGCGGCTTCGTAGCGGCTGATCGGGAAGTACGCCGTCACCAGCTCCGGGTGGGAGGCGTCGCAGTGGTGGCACTCCCGGTTGTTCTCCATCACCAGCTTCCAGTTGCCCTCCTCGACGATGTCGGTCTGGTGGGCGACCTTCGCCGAAGCGAGCGAGTACGGCTTCAGGTAGGGCTCGATGAACTCGCTGACCTCGTCGAAGTCGGTCGGCGGCTCGTCGGAGAGGCAGAGGAAGATCAGGCCGCCGACCGCTCGGACGTTCACCGGCTTGAGCCCGAACTTGTCGTACTCGAAGGTGTTCGCCTGCGACTCGGCGAAGATGAGGCTGCCGTCGACCCGGTAGGTCCACTGGTGGTAGGGACACACGATGTTGCCGATCGAGCCGCACGCGGACTCGAGCAGTCGTGATCCACGGTGCCGGCACACGTTCCTGAAGGCGCGAACGTTCTCGTCGTCGTCTCGAACGACGATCACGGAGTGGGCGCCGACATCGATGGTGACGTAGTCACCCGGGTCCGGGATCTCCGCCTCGGCGACAGCGAAGATCCAGTGCTGACCGAAGATGACGTCGAGATCCTGCTCGTAGATCTCCGAGCTGATGTAGAAGGGCGCCTCCAGGCTGTAGCCGGATGCTCGCCTGTCCGCCAGGGACGCCAGCTCCACCGGCGTCGTTTCGATGCTCATACGCGTCACGTTGATGTCTCCCACGCTCAAACCGGGCAGATTCCGGGTTCAGATACGGCGGTCCGCCAGACGGCGGTTGTTTCACTCTGCACAACTACTGCGTAGCGTGAAACGATTCTGCCGCGCTGAAGAAGACGCTGTCAACGGGTCGATCTGGATTCGTCCGCAGGATTTACGCGGGCTTTACGACGTACGCGGAGTGGCCCGCATGCACGAGGCATGCGGGCCACTCCGAGGGTGCCGGTTCGTCGCCTCGGCAGGCGCGGATCACTCGGCCTTGGGGAAGCCGTTCCGCTCGGAGATCGCAGCAGCGGCGGCAAGCACATGCTCAGCCAGCTCGGGCACCTTCTCGGAGGTGATGCGGAACGACGGGCCCGAGGCCACCACCGCGGCGATCACCCCGCCACCCAGGGAACGGATCGGCGCGGCCACGCCGGCGAGGCCGATCTCGTGCTCGTCGACCGAGTAGGAGTAGCCCAGCTTCCTGACCTCGGCGAGCTGCTCCTCGAGCCTGGCCGGATCGATCACGGTCTCCTCGGTATAGCGCTCCAGCCCACCCTCGACGATCTCCCGACGGTCCTCCGGCGACATGGTCGCCAGGAAGACCTTGCCGGAAGCAGTGGTGTGCAGGGGGCTGCGCTGCCCGACCCAGTTCACCGAGGTGATCTCGGCGCTCCCGATCACCTGGTCGATCGTGATGGCCTCCTCGCCGTCGTTGATGACGATGTTTACGGTCTCGCCGACCGCGTCGGCCAGCGCCATACAGATCGGGCGACTCGTGACCGAGATGTCGTGCTTGCGGGTCGCACCGGCGGCCAGCTGGATGACGCCATAGCCGAGCTGATAGTGCCCCCGGCTCGCGTTCTGCTCCACCAGCCCGCGCGCCTCGAGGGTGGCCAGCAGACGGAAGACCGTGGACTTGTGCACACCCAATTCCTCGGAGATCGGTGTGACTCCGACAGCCCCCCGACGGGCGAGCACCTGGAGGATGGAGATGGCTCGGTCCACTGAGTGAACGGTCGTGCTCCGTGTTTCGCTCGTGTTGCTCATGCTGAAACAGTATGCCTCCTTGTCAGATCCTCGCCTTCGCCCCTACTGCCGAGTAGCCGCGGCGCGAGCAACGAGACACCTCCGCAAGAGCTCTGAAAACGGTCGAAACAGGGTCTTGATGCCGACGCCACCGACGGTCTACGTTGTTTCATATAGCGCTCTTGTTTCGCTATGAGAAACATCCCCGCAACTGAGCAAGCCGGACGCCCCCATCCGGGGCAGGAAGAAGAGACGCCATGGCAGACAACAGAGTCGTCGTCTACAAGGGGCCGGGCGAGGTGGCCGTCGAGTCCATCGAGTACCCGAAGCTGGAGCTCCCCCAGGACGTCGTGAGCGGCCTGGGCATCAAGCGCGCCGCGCCGCACGCGGTGATCCTCAAGCTCGTGACCAGCAACATCTGCGGTAGCGACCAGCACATGGTGCGCGGCCGGACGACCGCCGCCGTGGGTCAGACGCTCGGCCACGAGATCACCGGCGAGATCGTCGAGATCGGCGACGACGTCCTCTTCCACGAGGTGGGCGACATCTGCTCGGTCCCGTTCAACATCGCGTGCGGTCGTTGTCGTATGTGCAACGAGGGCAAGACCGGCATCTGCCTCAACGTGAACCCCGCGCGGGCCGGCGCGGCGTACGGCTATGTGGACATGGGTGGCTGGATCGGTGGCCAGGCGGAGTACGTCATGGTCCCGTTCGCCGACTTCAACCTGCTGAAGTTCCCCGACCGGGACCAGGCCCTGGAGAAGATCCTCGACCTGACGATGCTCTCCGACATCTTCCCGACCGGCTACCACGGCGCCTACACCGCCGGCGTCACCACCGGCTCGACTGTGTACGTGGCAGGCGCAGGCCCGGTCGGGCTCGCCGCGGCGTACTCAGCACAGCTGCTCGGTGCCGCCACGGTCATCGTCGGCGACATGAACGCGGACCGGCTCGAGCAGGCTGCCAGCTTCGGCTGCGCGACCGCGGACCTCTCCTCCGGTGACGCCCTCGCGGACATCATCGCGGACATCGTCGGTGAACCCGTCGTGGATGCGGCGATCGACGCGGTCGGGTTCGAGGCCCGTGGCCACGGCCGAGACGCCGCCGAGCAGCCCGCCACCGTCCTCAACGACATCATGGACGTGGCGCGCGCCGGCGCCTCCCTCGGCATCCCCGGTCTGTACGTCACCGGCGACCCCGGCGCCGTCGACGATGCGGCCAAGCAGGGGCAGATCGGCGTCCGGCTCGGCCTGGGCTGGGCGAAGTCGCACACCTTCGTGACCGGCCAGTGCCCGGTCAAGCAGTACAACCGCCAGCTGATGAACCTGATCCTCGCCGACAAGGCCCACATCGCCGACGCCGTCAATGCGAAGGCCATCAGCCTCGACGAGGCGCCGGAGAGCTACGCCGCGTTCGACCAGGGCGCGGCCACCAAGTACGTCATCGACCCGCACGGCATGGTGCGCTGACGCAACCGGGCAGCCGGACGGTCCTGCCCCTGGCCACATCGGCCAGGGGCAGGACCGTCTCACCTACCCAACAGGTGGCGCGCTTCCCCCACGGTGACGACAGAGCCCGTGACCAGCACCTGAGCCGGGTCTCCACCCTCCTCGGAGAGAGCCGAGGCCGCTCTGGCGGCCTCGCGGAGGGCGTCGGCGAGGTCGTCGATCTCCACGACCCGATCCGCGCCAATCACTCCGCGCGCCGCAGCGGCGGTGTCGCGGGACGACAGCGACCTCGGGCTGCTGTTCCGGGTGCAGATCATCATCGACACCACAGGCTCGAGCTCGGCGAGCATGCCGTCGAAGTCCTTGTCGCCCATCGCAGCGACCACGGCGACCGTCTGCCGGCGGCCCAGATCGGACAGGGCGGTGGCCAAGGCCCGGGCACCGTCGGGGTTGTGGGCTGCGTCGAGGATCACCGCGGGCGTGCCGGGCAGCACCTCCAGCCGCCCGGGCGAGCGGGCCGAGCCGAGCGCCCGTCGCAGTGCGTCCAGCGGGATCACGTCTTCCAGGAGGGCTTCGACGCTCGCGATGGCAAGCACCGCGTTGTGCGCCTGGTGGCGGCCGTGAAGTGAGAGCGGGACCTCGGGATAGTGACCGGCGAGGCCGTTGACCGAGATGATCTGACCATCGCTGAACGCTCGTCTGCCGCTCAGGCGGAAGTGACGGCCTTCGACCATGAGCCGCGCGAGATGCGCATCGGCATGGGCTCGGAGGAGCTGCTCGACATCTGGGGTCTGCCGAGATGTGACGGCCAGCGCACCCGGCCTGATGATCCCGGCCTTCTCGGCCGCGATGTCGAGCCTCGTCGGCCCCAGGTGATCGACATGGTCGAGGCCGATGGGGAGGATCGCGGCGACCGGAGCGTCGATGACGTTCGTCGCATCCCACATGCCGCCCATACCGACCTCCACCGCGGCGACGTCGATGGCCGCCGTCGAGAACGCCTGGTAGGCCATGGCGACCGTCATCTCGAAGAACGACAGCGGAGTGGGACTCTCGCGGTCCACGGCCTCGGCCGCGGGCAGCACATCGCGGTAGGCCCGGACGAAACCATCCTGCGGGATCGGCCGGCCGCCGATGCTGATCCGTTCCCGGATGTCGGCGAGATGGGGGCTGGTGAACCGGCCGACCGTCGAGCCCAGCTCGAGGAGGATGGCCTCCACCATCCGCGCGGTGCTCGTCTTGCCGTTGGTTCCGGTGATGTGAATCGACCGGTAGTCGCGTTGTGGCCGGCCGAGCGCGTCCGTCACCGCCCGGATGCGCTCGAGGGACGGGGCGATCCTGGTCTCGGGCCAGCGGGCGAGGAGCCGCCGCTCCACCTCCTCGACGTCGAGGTCGAGGCCGGTGCCGGTCACTGGGGTCCTCCGCCGAGGCGCGCCAGCAGGTCGCGGCGCCAGGCCTCGGTCTCGGCGACCTGGTTGAACGTGAACAGATGCAGACCGGTGATCGCGGCCTCCGGCTTGTCCAGCGCCGGCGCCGCACGGGTGAGGAACCGCTCCGGCGAGTAGCCCCCGGGCGCGGCGATGCGCGCGAACATGCCCTTGTTCTTGGCGAGGAACCTCGTCGACTCCCCCACCCCGATCTTGGTCGCCATGGTGAGGAGCTTGGCGCGCTCGACCGGGCCGGGCAGCCCTACGATGATCGGTGTCGTGACCCCGCGGGCGCGGACGCGGCGTACCCAATCGGTGAGGGCCCTGTCGTCGAAGGTGAGGTTGCTGACGATCTCGGTGGCGTGGTGGCGCTTGTCCCACATCGCCTGGACAAGGCGGTCGTGGATGATCGTCGGATGGTCCTCCGGATAGCCGGCGACACCGACGTGACTGAACGGGTCGCCGAGGTCGACGAGCGCCTCGAGGAGCTCCAGCGCGCTGGGGAACGCTCCCGGCTGCTCGGCGTCGCCGGCGGGCACGAAGACCTTGTCGATGCCGGCCGCCTTCAGGCGACCGACGATGTCGGCGAGCTCGGCCCGGCCCGAGACCATCCGCGCGGCGAGATGGGGTACGACCTCGTACCCGTGCCCGGCGAGGCGGATGGCGAGGTCCACGGTTCGATCGAGGCCCTTGGCCGGGGAAGCGGTCACCGTGACGGTTCGGCCGACCGGAAGAGACCTGGCGACGACCTCTTCGATCGTCGCAGTGGGCAGGACCTCGTAGCGGGCGTCGAGCAGCAGCCTCCGTACGGTCACAGCGGCCGAGCGACGACTCATCGCCGTCCTGCCCGAGCCCCGACCACGTCGGCTGCGACCGCAGATCCACGCAGGCGTGCGGCCACCCTGGAGGCGGCAGCGGCACCGGACACCGAGTGCACGCGCACACCCCAGGCGCCTTCCGCGGCAGCGATGGCGGCCACGGCGTCCGACGCCTCGTCCCGGTCGGCCGGGACATCCGGGTCACGCCGTCCGTACGTGGCCTCCTCGGTGAGGAACCGCTTGCGGGAGGCTCCGACGAGGAGAGGGAAGCCGAGGTCTCTCAGCGTGCTGAGGGACGCGAGCAGCTCCCAGGACTGAGCGCTGTTCTTCGCGAACCCCAGACCGGGGTCGAGGACGATGCGCTCGGGACGTACGCCGGCGTCGAGTGCGGCATCGACCCGGTCGCGGAGCTCGGCGCACACGTCATCGACGACCGAGCCGTAGAAGCAGAAGTCGTCCATCCGCATGGAGTGGGCGCGCCAGTGCATGAGGACGCAGGTGACCTCCGCCTCGGCCAGGAAGGGCAGCATCCTGGGGTCGGCGAGCCCGCCGGAGACGTCGTTCACGATGACGGCCCCGGCCTCGACGGCTCGCTGGGCGACCGAGGCGCGCATGGTGTCGACCGAGACCGGCAACCCCTCCCGGGCCAGGGCCTCGACCACCGGGATCACGCGGGCGATCTCCTCGGCCGCGTTGACCCGCTGGGCACCGGGCCGGGTGGACTCGCCGCCGACATCGAGGAGGTCGGCGCCGTCGCGCATGAGCTCGAGGCCCCTGCGTACGGCTGCGTCGACGTCGAGGAACCGGCCGCCGTCGGAGAACGAGTCGGGGGTGACGTTGATGATGCCCATCACCTGACAGCGCCGATCTGCCTCGGTGAGCAGCTGCGTGGCACTCATGCCGCCACGCCCGTAGCGCAAGCGCCATCATACGGGCGCGGCGGCCTGAGCCTTGTGGTCGCTCGCTGGCGCTCGCTCATGTCAGCGCCCCGGCGATCGCCTCCCTGGCAGCCAGATGCTGTTCGGCGATCTCGACGATGTTGGTCAGCAGCATGGCGCGGGTCATGGGTCCGACCCCGCCGGTGGCACCACTCATCTTGCCCGCGACGACGTCCACGTTCGGATCGACGTCGCCCAGGATGCCTTCGATGGTGCGGGTGATCCCGACGGACAGGACCGTGGCGCCGGGGCTGACCCAGTCGGGCTTGACCAGGTGAGCCACACCCGCCGCGGCGACGATGACGTCCGAGGCCCGGGCGTGTGCGGCGACGTCACGCGTCTCGATGTTGCACAGCGTGACGGTGGCGTGCTCGGTGGGGCGGGTGAGCATGAGCCCGAGCGGCCGGCCGACGGTCAGACCGCAGCCGATGACACAGAACCGCTGTCCGGTGATCGGTACGTCGTGCTGCCTCAGGAGCTCGATGATCCCGCGCGGGGTGCACGGCAGCGGAGCAGGAGTGCCGAGCACCAGCTTGCCGAGGTTCGTGGGGTGGAGCCCGTCGGCATCCTTGTCCGGGTCGATGAGCTCCAGGACCCGATGGGTGTCGACGTGGGGCGGCAGGGGCAGCTGGACGATGAAACCGGTGCACGTCGGATCGTCGTTGAGCTGTTGCACCGCTGCCTCGATCTCGGCCTGCGATGCGCTGGCAGGGAGCTCGATCCGGATCGAGGCGATGCCCACCTCGGCGCAGTCGCGGTGCTTGCCCGCGACGTAGGAGCGGGAGCCGGGGTCGTCACCGACGAGGATGGTGCCGAGGCCGGGGTCGATCCCGGCCTCGTGCAGTGCCTTCACCCGCACGGCGAGCGCGGTCTTCAGATCAGCAGCGATGCGCTTGCCGTCGATCTTTGCTGCGGTGGTCATGCACTTCTCCTTCTCGCGAGACCGGGGACGTCAGCATTCGATGACGTTGACGGCGAGGCCTCCGCGGGAGGTCTCCTTGTACTTGATCTTCATGTCGGCTCCGGTCTCGCGCATGGTCTTGATCGCGGCGTCGAGAGAGACCCGGTGGCTGCCGTCGCCGCGAGCGGCGATGCGGGCGGCGTTGATGGCCTTGTTGCTGGCGATGGCGTTGCGTTCGATGCAGGGAATCTGCACCAGGCCACCGACGGGGTCGCAGGTGAGCCCTAGGTTGTGCTCGATGCCGATCTCGGCCGCGTTCTCCACCTGCTCCGGGGTGCCTCCGAGCACTTCGCACAGGGCTCCGGCAGCCATGGCGCAGGCAGAGCCGACCTCGCCCTGACAGCCGACCTCGGCGCCGGAGATCGACGCGTTGATCTTGAACAGGATCCCGACCGCGGCGGCGGCGAGGAGAAACCGCACGATCCCGTCCTCGTCGGCGCTGGGCACGAACTTCTCGTAGTAGTGGAGTACGGCCGGGACGATGCCCGCCGCACCGTTGGTCGGCGCGGTCACGATCCGTCCGCCCGACGCGTTCTCCTCGTTGACGGCGAGGGCGAAGAGGTTGACCCAGTCCATCGCTCTGAGCGGGTCCGTCTCGTCCGTGGATGCCTGGAGGTGGGTGTAGAGACCGGGGGCACGCCGGGGAACCTTCAACCCGCCGGGCAGCGTGGGTTCGGTGCGGGTGCAGCCGTTGCGCACGCACTCCTGCATGACCGACCAGATGTGCAGCAGCTCGGCACGCACCTCCTCCTCGGTACGCCACGCCAGCTCGTTGGCCATCATCACGTCGCTGATCCGTTTGCCTGACTCGGCGCAGACCGCGAGCAGCTCGGCCCCTGTGGTGAACGGGTACGGGATCGGGGTCGCGTCCTCGACGATCCGATCGGCGCCGGCTGCCCGCTCGTCCACGACGAAACCGCCACCGACCGAGTAGTAGGTGCTCTCCAAGAGCACGTTCGTCTCGGCGTCGTACGCGCGGAAGATCATGCCGTTCGGGTGCGCCGGAAGGGTCTTGGTGCGGTGCATGACGACGTCGTCGGCGTCGAACTCGATGCCCTGGGCGCCGGAGAGCCGCAGGCGCCGAGTGGCTCGGACCTCGGCAACGCGAGCGTCGGCTCTGTCGGTGTCGACGGTCTCGGGCCGGTTGCCCTCGAGCCCGAGGATCACGGCCTTGTCGGAGCCGTGACCGTGACCGGTGGCACCGAGGGAGCCGAACAGCTCCACCTGGGCACGGGCGACGGCGTCGAGCAGTGAGCCGGCCTTCAGGGCATCGATGAACTGCGCCGCCGCGCGCATCGGGCCGACCGTGTGGGACGACGACGGTCCGATGCCGACGGAGAACATGTCGAACACGCTCAGCGCCATCAGCCGGATCCCAGGCGCTGTGTCGAGCTTGTCGAGATGACCTTGAACTCGGCCATGGCGTCGATCAACCAGCGGCCCAGGTAGTCGGCGTACGAGGCACGCGGGAGGATCCGGTAGGAGTCCGTGTCGACCTTCCAGAGGATCACCGGAACACGTCCGATGGTGCTGGCGACCGCCGTGCCCGGCGTGAACGCCCTCGGGTGGAGGTCGAGCGGACAGCCCTTCTCGAGGACCGCCTGCGCGGAAGCTCCCTCGAGCCGGAAGGTGGTGCGGTTGGCCGACAGGTCGACGACCGCGGCACCGCCTCCCGAGACGCCTGCGCGGAGGTAGGACACCAGGGTGGACCCGGCCACGTTCTGCGAGATGACCAGGTACTCGTCGGGCGAGAGCCACAGGATGACCACGTCGTGGCCGGTGGCGACCTCGCCGCATCGTCCGGGGAGCTCGGCGCCGAGGATCTGGGCCAGGCGCGCCCGGTCGGGCGAGCCGATCGGCACCCGCAGACCCACCATGGTGAGGAACTGCTCCTCACGCACCCGCACCCCGAAGGCACCCGACACGCCGGCGTCGACGAAGTCGCCGTGGAGGTGCTGGGCCGGGCTGACGCGCAGAGCGGAGATCTTCTTGTCGAGCGGCTCGATCGTGGTCTCAACCATCGCGGCGGCTTCCTTCCGGGTCGTAGAGGACGGTTTCAGCGACGACGACGTCGACCAGTCGGTCCCCGACCGGTGCGACGAGGGTCTGGCCGATGCGGTTGCGGCCATCCTTGATGAGCGCCAGGGCGAACGAGCGCCCGAGCGCGGCACTGTGGTAGCTAGAGGTCACGTGCCCGAGCATCGGCACTGGTCCGTCGGCGGGGGTGATCGGCGTACCGGACTCGACCAGCTGGGTGCCCTCGGGCAGCCTGAAGCTCTTGTCGACGGGCAGCACCGAGACGAGGTGCTTCCGGTCCGTGCGTGCGGTGTCGGCCCGGTTGTAGGACCGCTTGCCGACAAAGTCCTTCGCCTTGGAGACGATCCACTCCATGCCGGCGTCCTGGGGCGTGACCGTGCCGTCGGTGTCCTGGCCGACGATCGGGTAGCCCTTCTCCGCCCGGAGCACATGCATGGTCTCGGTGCCGTACGGGGTGATCGCCCACTCCTGGCCGGCGGCGTGGATCTCCTCCCACACGTGCTGTCCGAACCAGGTCTCGACATTGACCTCGAAGGCGAGCTCTCCGGAGAACGAGATCCGGCACACCCGCGCCGGGACGCCCGAGGCGAGCGTCGTCTCGCGGAACGTCATGAACGGAAAAGCCTCGTTGCTGACATCGAGCTCCGGAGCGATCTTGGCGATCACCTCCCGTGACTTGGGGCCGACGACGGCGATGGTGGCCCACTGCTCGGTCACCGAGGTGAAGCTGACGTCCAGGGTGGGCCACTCGGTCTGGTGCCACTCCTCGAGCCAGTCGAGGACCTTCGCGGCGCCACCGGTGGTCGTCGTCATGAAGTAGCGGCCCTCCTCGATGCGGAGCGTGACGCCGTCGTCGAAGATCATCCCGTCGGGCGTGCACATGACGCCGTAGCGCGCGGATCCGGGGGCGAGCTTCTTGAAGGCGTTGGTGTAGATCCGGTTGAGGAACTCCCCGGCGTCACTCCCCCACACCTCGATCTTGCCCAGGGTGGTCGCGTCCATCATGCCGACGGACTCGCGGACGGCGGCGCACTCGCGGAGAACGGCCTCGTCCAGGGACTCGCCGTTCTGCGGGTAGTACCACGGCCGCAGCCACTGCCCCACGATCTCCATCTCGGCGCCGTGCGCGACGTGCCAGGGATGGATCGACGTCAGCCGGGCCGGGTCGAACAGGTCACCCCGCTCGCGGCCCGCGAGAGCGACGAACGGGACCGGAGCGTACGGAGCGCGGTACGTGGTCGTGCCGATCTCGCCGGGGCTGCGACCGTCGTTGAGCGCGGCGGCGATGACTCCTATGGCGTTGACTCCGGACGTCTTGCCCTGGTCGTTGGCGGTGCTGATGGAGGTGTAGCGCTTGATGTGCTCGACGCTGCGCATGCCGGCTCCGGTCGCACGCAGTACGTCGTGCACGGTCTGGTCGCGCTGGAAGTCGACGAAGTGGTCGACGAGGTCGTCGAGCGGAACGCCGGCCTCGGCGGCGAGCCACAGAGCGCGGGTGGTGCCGTCACCTGTCGCCGCGGGAAGCGGCCCGGTCGGGGCCTCGGCCTCGCCGATGAAACCGGCGGCAAGCAGCGCCGTCGCTGCCGCATGCCGCCCCTCGGCGAGACACGCATCGAGGGTGTAGCTGCCCCGGGCCGACCCCACGATCTGCTGACCGGCGACTACGCCATCAGGGACGAACCCGGCCAGGTCCTCGTCCCAGCGGACCTTGCCCTGCCGCTGGCTGTGCAGGTGGACCACGGGGCTCCATCCGCCGGCGACGGCGACGACGTCGCAGGCGATGTCGCGCCACTCGCCGACCGCGACGCCGTCGGCGTCGACGGCCGACACCGTGGCGGCGGTGACCCTCGGGTCACCGTCGGTGTCGAGGACCGCGGAGCCGAGGATGACCTCGATGCCGGCGGCTTCGGCGCGGCGGGCGGCGTCGGACTGCTCGGCGCGAGCATCGACGACGGCCGCGACGGCGACTCCGGCCTCGGTCAGATCGGCGGCAACCTCGTAGGCGCTGTCGTTCGTGGTCGCGAGCAGGACCCGTGCGCCTGCGGCCACGCCGTACCGGTTCAGGTATGTGCGGACCGCGGAGGCGAGCATGACGCCGGGGCGGTCGTTGTTGCCGAACACCAGGGGACGCTCGTGCGCGCCGGTCGCGATGACGACCTGCTGCGCCCGGATGTGCCAGAGCCGCTGGCGCGACAGCCCCGTGAGCGCCTCCTTGGCGGACGCGTCGAGGTGGTCCAGCCGGCTCTCGAGCGCGATCACGTAGTTGGCGTCGTAGCTGCCGAAGGCGTTGGTCCGGGTGAGCACGGTGACCTCGGGGGCAGCCGCGAGCTCCTCGGTGGCCCCACGCAGCCAGGTGTCGCTGTCCACGCCGTCGATGCTGAGACCGCGCCTGGAGAGAAGCGACCCGCCGAGTTCGGGCTGGTCGTCGATGACGATCACCCGAGCTCCGGATGCGGCGGCGGTGCGGGCCGCGGTGAGCCCGGCCGGGCCGGCTCCGATGACGAGGACGTCGGTGTGGACGTACAACTTGTCGTAGATCGCGGTGTCGTCGGCGGGGTCGAGGTCGCCGAGGCCGCTGAGGTAGTCGGCCTCGAGCCCGTCGACGAGCTCGACGGTCGTGGCGGGAAGCATGGACTCGGTCACCGAGTCGCCGGGACGCCTCAGCTTGACCAGCGCGTTGGACTCCTCGAGCCCGGCGGCGAGGACGCCGCGAGGACGCTGTCGGTACAGCGAGGGGCCACACTCGAGCACGCCGTTGGCGATCAGTGCCGAGGCGAGGGTGTCACCGGCGTGGCCGGCGTACTCCTGGCCGTCGACGCTGAAGGTGAGGCGGGTGGATCGGTCGATTCGGCCGCCGTCTGCGAGGCGGTGCGACGTCGTGCTCACTGCGGGCCTCCATCCAGGGTGGGACGCGGTTCGCCGGCGCGGTAGACGGCGGCGATGCGGTAGGTGACGGTGTCGCGAAGGACGTTGAACCACTTGCGGCAGCCGGAGCTGTGGACCCAGCGCTCGGCGAAGATGCCCTTGGTGTTCTCGCGGTAGAACAGGTAGCGACCCCACTCCTCGTCACTGAGGGTGTTCGGGTCCTCCGGGTAGGGGACGTGGGCTTGGCCGCCATAGTGGAACTCGGTCTCGTCGCGGGACCCGCAGTTGGGGCAGCTGATGAGAATCATCGTCGGCTCCTTTCAGTGGGCCACGGCGGCTGCGCCGTGCTCGTCGATGAGGGCACCGGTGCTGAATCGCTCCAGTGCGAACGGTGCGTTGTACTCATGGGGCTCGTCGTGGGCGATCGTGTGCGCCATCGTCCAGCCGGCACCCGGCGTGCCCTTGAAGCCGCCGGTGCCCCAGCCACAGTTCACGTAGAGCTGGTCGATCGGCGTCTTGCTCACGACCGGCGATGCGTCCGGCGTGACGTCGACGATGCCACCCCAGGTCCTGAGCAGATGCGCGCGGGCGAAGATCGGGAACAGCTCGACGGCAGCTGCCATCTGCTCCTCGATCACGTGGAACCCGCCGCGCTGGCCATAGCCGTTGTACGCATCGACGCCGGCACCCATGACCAGCTCGCCCTTGTGGGCCTGGGAGACATAGACGTGGACGTGGTTCGACATCACCACGGTGGGGTGGACCGGCTGATGGAGCTCGGAGACGAGCGCCTGGAGCGGGTGGGACTGGATCGGCAGGTCGAAACCGGCCATCTCGGCGAGGACGCTGGAGTGCCCTGCTGCGCACAGCGCGACCTTGCCGGCGGCGATCGTGCCTCGGCTCGTCTGTACGCCGACCACCCGGTTTCCGTCCTTGACGAAGCCGGTCACCTCGCAGTCCTGGATGAGGTCGACGCCGAGCTCGTCTGCCTTGCGCGCGAACGCCCAGGCGACGTGGTCGTGCTTGGCGATGCCCGCGCGAGGCTGGTAGGTCGCGCCGAGGACCGGATAGCGGATGTTGTCGCTGACATTGATGATCGGGCAGACCTCCTTCACCTGGTCGGCGTCGAGCCACTCCGCGTCGATCCCGTTGAGGCGGTTCGCCTCGCAGCGCCGCACCGAGTCGCGTACGTCCTGCAGCGTGTGGGCGAGGTTGAGCACGCCGCGCTGGCTGAAGAGGAAGTCGTAGTCGAGCTCCTCGGGGAGCACCTCCCACTGCTTGAGGGAGTGCTCGTAGATCGCCGCGGACTCGTCCCACAGGTAGTTGGACCGGATGATCGTCGTGTTCCGCGCCATGTTGCCGCCCGCGAGCCAACCACGCTCGAGGACCGCGACGTTCGTGATGCCGTGGTTCTTCGCCAGGTAGTAGGCCGTCGCCAGGCCGTGTCCGCCGCCGCCGATGATCACGACGTCGTAGGAGGACTTGGGCTCCGGGTTGCGCCAGAGGAAGTCGGGGTGCTCGGGCAGCAGGTCTGCCATCACTCGGCTCCGTTCGACTCGAGGAGGTGGGGGTAGAGCGGGTGCTTCTCGGCGAGGTTCGTGACCCGGCTGCGCAGGGCGTCGGCCGTCTCTTCGGTGAAGTCGTCCTTCAGCGCGGCCGCGATGATGTCGGCCACCTCGCTGAAGTCGGTGTCGCCGAAGCCGCGGGTGGCGAGCGCGGGCGTGCCGATCCGCAGGCCGGAGGAGACCATCGGCGGACGCGGGTCGAACGGGACGGCGTTGCGGTTGACCGTGATGCCGATGCGGTGGAGGCGGTCCTCGCCGTCCTGACCGTTGAGCTCGGAGTCGCGCAGGTCGACCAGCACGAGGTGGACGTCCGTGCCACCGCTGACCACCGAGATGCCCGCAGCCGCGACGTCGTCGGCGAGCAGCCGCTCGGCGATGATGCGGGCACCACGGAGCGTACGTTCCTGGCGCTCGCGGAACCCGGGCTCCGCGGCGACCTTGAAGGCGACCGCCTTGCCGGCGATGACGTGCTCGAGCGGCCCACCCTGCTGGCCGGGGAAGACCGCGGAGTTGATCTTCTTGGCGACGGCGGGGTCGTTGGTGAGGATGACGCCACCGCGCGGGCCGCTCAGGGTCTTGTGCGTGGTCGAGGTGACGACGTCGGCGAACGGGACCGGGTTCGGGTGGAGGCCGGTCGCGACCAGGCCGGCGAAGTGCGCCATGTCGACCATGAGCCGGGCGCCGACCAGGTCCGCGATCCGGCGGAACTCCGCGAAGTCCAGCTGCCGGGGGTAGGCGGACCAGCCGGCGACGATCAGCTTGGGCCGGTGCTCGAGGGCGAGGCGCTCGACCTCGGCCATGTCGATCAGGAAGTCCTCGCGGCGGACCTCGTACGGCACGACCTGGTAGAGGCGTCCGGAGAAGTTGAGCTTCATGCCGTGGGTGAGGTGGCCACCGTGGGCCAGCGAGAGGCCGAGGATGGTGTCGCCGGGCTCGAGGAGGGCGAACATCGCGGCGGCGTTGGCCTGGGCACCCGAGTGCGGCTGCACGTTGGCGTACTCCGCGGAGAACAGCGCCTTGAGGCGGTCGATGGCGAGCTGCTCGATGACGTCGACATGCTCACAACCGCCGTAGTAGCGGCGGCCGGGGTAGCCCTCGGCGTACTTGTTGGTGAGAACCGATCCTTGAGCCTCCATCACGGCGGCGGGAGCGAAGTTCTCCGAGGCGATCATCTCCAGCGTCGTCTGCTGGCGGCTCAGCTCGGCGTCGATCTGCTCGCTGACCTCGGGATCGAGGTCTGCGAGCGAGGCGGTCAAGACGTCAACCACGATGAACTCCCAAACTCTTGAAGTACGATTGATATATCAGTTCGGGATCAACAGTATGCTGGGTAGCGAACACCTGTCAACGGCCCAGATCAGAAAGCGGTGACTTGGTATGACCGACGCTCAGGCGCCCGCTCCGCCGGCGATCGGCGCAACGATCTCGCTGGCGCACGCGGCCTACGAGCGCATCCGGGATCGGCTGATCATGCTGGACATCAGGCCGGGCGAGCCGATCAACGACGGCAGGCTCGCGGACTCCCTCGGGTTCGGCCGCACCCCGGTGCGAGAGGCCCTCAAACGCCTGGAGACCGACCATCTGGTCATCTCCTACCCGCGCCGCGGCACGTTCGCGACGCCGGTCGACGTCACCGAGCTCGGCGCCATCTCCGACCTGCGCCAGCAGCTCGAGCCGTTCGCCGCCAACCGAGCGGCGACCGCCGCGACCGACCGGATGCGAGCCGAGCTCCGCGCCATGGCCCAGAAGGTTCGAGGTCTCGATCCGTCGGGCGACGACCGGCCCACCCTGATGCGGCTCGACATGTCGGTGCACCGGATGATCTACCGCGCCACCGGCAACAGGCACCTCGAGGACGTCCTGGTCCGCTACGACAACCTGGCGACCCGGATCTGGTGCCTGGTCGTGGACAAGCTCCCGGACCTGGCGTCCCACATCTCCGAGCACGCCCCGCTCCTGGAGGCGATCGCCGACGGCGACGCCGAGCGTGCAGAGCGGCTGACCCGCGAGCACATCGACAGCTTCGCGACGGAGATCCGCCGCGTTCTCTGACTGCGTTCTCCAAACATGAGATCGGGCGCCGGCCCACCCGGCCGGCGCCCGATCTCGACCAGTAGGTCAGCCGCGCAAGCGACTCATCTCCGGGTCGAAGAGCGGCTCAGGGGTGACCGTCGCGGGGATCCGCTGGCCGAAGTACTCGATCTCGACCTGGTCGCCCTCTCCGATCTCCGCCGGCAGGTAGGCATAGGCGATCGGCTTGCCGATCGTGAACCCGTACGCCGCGCTCGTGACGTACCCGACCGCGGTCTCGCCCGACAGCACGGGCTCCTTGCCGAGCACCATGGACTTTCCGTCGTCGATGGTGAGGCAGCGCAGCCGTCGAGCCGAGGTCTCCACCGAGCGACCCTCGAGCGCGGCCTTGCCGACGAAGTCCTCCTTGGCGCGCTTCACCGCGAACCCGACGCCTGCCTCGTACGGGTCATGCTCGGTGGTCATGTCGGCGCCCCAGGACCGGTAGCCCTTCTCCAGCCTGAGCGCGCCGAACGCGGCCCGGCCGGCGGCGACGACACCGTGCTCCTGGCCCGCGTTCCACAGCACGTCCCACAGCTTCTGGCCGTTCTCGGCGGAGGCGTAGATCTCCCAGCCGAGCTCGCCGACGTAGGACAGCCGCAGGGCGGTGACGGGGATCCCGCCGATGGTGGCCCGCTTGCCGCGGAAGTACTTCAGACCGTCGTTGGTGAAGTCGTCGGCGCTGACCTTGGCGATCAGATCCCTGGCCAGCGGTCCCCACAGGCCGATGCAGCAGGTGCCGCCGGTGGTGTCGCGGATCTGGGTGGTGAGGGCGGGGTCCTCGGCCCGCAGCTTGCGGGCCTCCCGGCGGAGGTACGCCAGGTCGACGGTGCCGTTGGCACCGACCTGGTAGAGCTCGTCCTCGAGTCGGGCGACGGTGATGTCGCTCTTGATCCCGCCCTGCTCATCGAGGAACAGGGTGTACGTCACCGCACCGGGCTTCTTGCTGACGTCACCGGTGGTGAGCCGCTGCAGCAGGGTCTCGGCGCCGGGTCCGGAGACCTCGAGGCGCCGCAGCGGCGTCATGTCGTACATGGCGACCGCGGTGCGGGTCTTCCACGCCTCGACGGCCGCGATCGGCGAGTGGTAGCGGGCCGACCAGTCGTCGCGCGTCGGCGACTTCCACTCCTCGGGCAGCTCGTCCAGCAGGGCTGCGTTGGCCTCGTACCAGTGCGGCCGCTCCCAGGTCCCGGCCTCGAGGAAGAAGGCGCCGAGCTCGACCTGGCGCGCGTGGAACGGGCTCACCCGGATGTCGCGGGGCGACTCCTTGGGCTGCAGCGGGTGGAGGATGTCGTAGATCTCGACGAAGTTCTGCTGCGAGGTCTCGCTGACGTACGCCGGAGCCAGCTGGGTCTCCTCGAAGCGGTTGAGCTCGAGGTCGGCGAGGTCGTACTGCGACCGTCCGGTGGTCAGCACCTCGGCCACCGCCCGGGCGACGCCGGCGGAGTGGGTGACCCAGACCGCCTCGGCCACCCAGAAGCCGTCGACGTCGCGGGACTCACCGACGAGCGAGCCGCCGTCCGGGGTGAACGAGAAGATGCCGTTGAACGACGACTCCGCGATCTCCGCCTCCTGGAGGCACGGGAGCAGCTTGCGGCACTCGTCCCACGGGCCCTCGAAGTCCTCGGGCGTGAAGTCCAGCCGAGAAGGCATGTTGTCGTGGTCGACGTGCTCCGGGGTCGGACCGAGATCGGAGGCGACGTACGGCATCGGCTTGTGGGCGTACGAGCCGATCCCGTAGACATCGCCCCACTCCCGGAAGTAGAGGTCTTGGTCCTGGTGTCGCAGGATCGGCAGGGTCGCGCCGTCAGCAGCCTTGTGCTTGCCACGCAGGACCGGGACGGGAGTGGTCTTGATGAACTGGTGGGCGAGCGGGAGGAGCGGCACCTTGGTGTTCGCCATCGCGCCGACCTCGACGCCCCAGAACCCGGCACACGAGACGACGATGTCTGCCTCGACGACGCCACCGGTGGTCTCGACGCCGGTGACGCGGCCACCCTCCTGGAGCACTCCGGTCACAGCGGTGTGCTCGAGGTAGGTGACGCCGGCAGCCTGCGTACGCTCGATCAGGATGTCGACGGCACGTGCCGCCCGGGCGAGACCGTCGGTGGGGATGTGCAGCGCCGCGAGGACCTGCGACTCGTCGAGGTGCGGGTAGAGGTCCTTGCACTCGGCGGGGCCGATCACCCGGGCGTCGATCCCCCAGGACTTCGCGTAGCCGAGCTTGCGGTAGAGCTCAGCGACGCGGGCCTCGGTGGTCGCGACCTCGAGCCCACCGACCTGGTTGAAGCAGCTCACCCCGTCCTTCTCGAGGGACAGGAACTTCTCCACGGTGTACTTGGCGAACAGGGTCATCGTCTTCGACGGGTTGATCTGGAAGACGAGACCGGGTGCATGGGAGGTCGAGCCACCAGGCAGGCTGAGTGGGCCCTGTTCGATGACCGTGATGTCGGACCACCCGCGTGACACGAGTTCGTCCGCGAGGTTCGTGCCGACGATGCCGGCGCCGATGATGACTGTGCGGGGCGAGACGGTGCTGTCGGAGGACGGCATGAGCAACTCCTGAGGTTCTGGGTTGGTGGTCAGCGGAACACGACGGTGCTGGAGCCGTGCATGAAGACGCGGTGCTCGCAGTGCCAGCGGACGGCGCGCGAGAGCGCGAGGCACTCGGCGTCCTGGCCGACGGTGGCCAGAGCCTGCGGTGTGTAGGTGTGGTCGACCCGGTTGACCTCCTGCTCGATGATGGGCCCCTCATCGAGATCAGCGGTGACGTAGTGAGCGGTGGCACCGACGAGCTTCACGCCACGTTCGTGCGCCTGGTGATAGGGCTTGGCCCCCTTGAAGCCGGGCAGGAACGAGTGATGGATGTTGATCGCGCGGCCCTCGAGCTGGCGGCAGAGGCCATCCGAGAGGATCTGCATGTAGCGGGCGAGCACGACCAGGTCGACGTCGTACTCCTCGACCAGGTCGAGCATGCGCTGCTCAGCCTGCGGCTTGGTCTCGGGCGTGACCGGGATGTGGATGAACTCCAGCCCGGCCGCCTCCGCCATGGGCCGAAGATCATCGTGGTTGGAGGCGACGACAGCGATCTCGGCCCCCAGCGTCCCGCCCCGCCACCGGAAGATGAGGTCGTTGAGACAGTGGCCGAACTTGGAGACCATCACCAGCAGTCGCGGCTTGCGCTCGTCGTGGAACGCGTACGACATGCCGAACCGGTCCGCGATCGGCCCGAACGCAGCGGTGAGCTCGTCGACGTCGGCCCCGTCGACGGACGCGAACGCGGTCCGAAGGAAGAACAGCTCCCCCACCCGGTCGTCGTGCTGCTGGTGCTCGAGGATGTCGAACCCGCGGTCGTACAGGAAGCTCGTGACCGCCTGCATGATCCCCGGGCGCTCCTGACAGGAGAGCGTGAGCACGTTGGCCGTAGCTGTGGGGGCGGTCGCCACGGACGCAACGGCGGTCGAGCTTGGCGGGCTGATGGTCATGCTGGGCTCCTGGTTGCCGGTAATGATACACAACTCATATATCAGAATGATCGTAGAACGGCTCTCAGATCGCCGTCAAGGGCCTCGCGCCCTGGACCATCGGCCTGAACAGTTGGGCGAGAGCCACTGAGCCAGGCATCAGCCAGGGTCGTGGGAACCCTCCGCGACTGGCTGAGATCGGGCTTCACGCATCCGCAGCGAACACCAATGCCGGGTGAAAGGCGGGAGATACAACCCACCGTCGAAATGAAGAAAGCCTCTGACCAGTTCGTTTTGCCTGGTCAGAGGCCCTTTAATGGCTCCCCCGGTTGGACTCGAACCAACAACCCTCCGGTTAACAGCCGAATGCTCTGCCAATTGAGCTACAGGGGAATTGCACCTTGCGGCGCGGGTGAAACCTTAGCAACCCGGCGGCGGCGATCGGAAATCGGCAGGCCGTCACTCGGCGACCAGGTTGCGGAGGCCGCGACGGTGCTGTTCGAGGGCGGCCAGCTGGGCGAAAAGACGGTTGTAGGACTCGGGGTCGGCGGCCGCGTCGGAGCGCTGCAGACGGCTCTTCACCTCGGCGATGCGGCGCTGGTCGAGGAGCTCGAGGAGGCGTACGACGTACTGCAGGACGTACGCAGTATCCGGCTCCTTCGCCGACGGGATCGGCTCCACGGCGAGCTCGGCGAGGATGCGGCTGACGAGCGGGTCCGAGGCGGCGGCACCGAGCTTCTGGGCCCAGCCGGCGTCGCCGGTGCCGGCGCCGGGGCCGCCGAGGCCGGCGATGATCTCCCACAGCGCCCGGTAGAGGGGGTGGGTGAAGGCCTCGGGAGTGATCTCGCCGGTGGTGCGTCCCAGGGCGACGGGGTGCTGCACGAAGAGCTTGAGGGTCTCGCGCTCGACCGTGAAGCGCGGCTCGCGCGGATGCGGCATGGGCGGGCGCTGCGGCGCGGCGGGAGCCTCGGACGCGGAGACGGCCTCGCGTCGTGGCGGAGCAGCCGAGGGCGCGGGACGGCCGGCGGCGCGGCGTACCTCTCTGGCGGCCTCGTCGGGATCGACGCCGAGGAAGCGAGCCAGGTCGCGGGTGAAGCCCATCTTCTTGGACTCATCCCGCACGGAGGCGACCAGCGGGGCCGCCTCGCGGAGGGCATCGACCCGCCCGTCGGCGCGGTCCAGATCGTATTTGGAAGCGACGTTGCGCAGCACGAACTCGTAGAGCGGGACGCGGTTGGCGAGCAGCTCGCGGACCGCCTCGTCGCCCTTCTTGATCCGCAGGTCGTTGGGGTCGAGGCCGTCGGGCTCGACGGCGACGTAGGTCTGCGAGGTGAAGTTGCCGTCGCCCTTGAACGCCTTCAGCGCCGCGGCCTGGCCAGCGGCGTCGCCGTCGAAGGTGAAGACGACCGCGCCGCGCAGCTGCTGGTCGTCGGAGATGAACCGGCGCAGCACCTTCGCGTGGTCGTCGCCGAACGCGGTGCCGCAGGTCGCCACGGCGGTGGTGATCCCGGCGAGGTGGCAGGCCATCACGTCGGTGTAGCCCTCCACGATGACCGCCTCGCGGGTGCGGGCCATCTCCTTGCGGGCCAGGTCGATGCCGTAGAGGACGTGCGACTTCTTGTAGATCGGCGTCTCGGAGGTGTTGAGGTATTTCGCCTCGATGCGGTCGTCGTCGAAGAGCCGGCGCGCGCCGAAGCCGATGACATCGCCGCCCGACTCCCGGATCGGCCACATCAGCCGCCCACGGAACCGGTCGTAGTGCGAGCGCCCGTGCCCCACCAGACCGGCGGTGACGACCTCCTCGTCCGAGAACCCGCGCGCGCGCAGGTGGCGGTAGAGGTCCTCTCCCCCACGCGGCGAGAACCCGACCCCGAAGTGCAGCGCCGCGTCGCGGTCGAAGCCCTTCTCGGCGAGGAACTGCCGCGCGACGACGGCGTCCGGAGTGAGCAGCTGCTCGGCGTAGTACTCGGCGGCGACCTTGTGGGCCTCGACCAGCTTGCCGCGACCGGGCCCGCGCCGGACCGGCGCCTCGTCGCCCTCCTCGCGCTGGACCTGTACGCCGACCTTGTCGCCGAGCCGCTCGACCGCCTCGAAGAAGCTCAGTCCCTCGAGCTTCATGACGAAGTCGATGACGTCGCCGCCCTCTTGGCAACCGAAGCACTTGAAGAAGCCCCGCGACGGGTTCACGTTGAACGACGGCGACTTCTCGTCGTGGAACGGGCACAGGCCTTTGTAGGTGCCCGGGCCAGCGCGGCGCAGCGTGACGTACTGGGAGACGATGTCGTCCAGGCGTGCCTTCTCGCGCACCTCTTGGATGCTCGTCTCCTTGATGCGGCCCGCCACAACGTCTGATCCTACGGGGCTGTGGATCGGCCTGAGATGCTTGACCTGATGTCCACCACCACACCGGCCCGACCGCCGGCCCGAACGCGGGCCCGCCGGGCGACATTCTGGCTCGGCCTCGTGATGGTCCTGGCCGGTGTGGGGCTCCTCGGCTACGCCGCCTGGGAGCTCTACGGCACCACGATCGTCAGCAAGCAACGCCAGCAGGAAGCGACCTCGACGATCGAGAAGGCGTGGGACTCGGGCAGGGCCGAGGCCACGACCGAGTTCGGTTCGGCCGAGGCCCTCATCGAGATCCCCCGCTTCGGCGGGGACTACCGGATCCCGGTCCTCGAAGGCACCTCGGACCGGGCTCTGGGCGCCGGTTTCGGCCACTTCTCCGGCACTGCCGGGCCCGGCGAGGTCGGCAACTTCGCGCTCGCCGGCCACCGGATCACCCACGGCGAGCCGCTGCGCGACCTCCCGAAGCTCCGCGAAGGCGACGAGATCCGCGTGCTGACCAGGGAGAAGACGTACGTCTATGCCCTCACCAGCAACGGCGACGACCTGATCGTGCCGTTCACCTCCGTCTGGGTCACCGACCCGCTTCCCGACAACCCCGACCGTGGCGGGGTGGAGCCCGAGCAGGTCGAGGGCCAGCGCCTGATCACCCTCACCACCTGCTCCGAGCTCTTCCACACCGACAACCGGATGATCGCCTTCGGCAGGCTCGTCGCCGAGGAGCCCGCCCGCTGACGAGGCGGCTAGAGGCGGAGCGTACGCCGCGGGCCGAGGTCGGCCCGGTGGTCGGCCCACATCCGCTGCTCGTCCCGGACGCGGGCGACCTCGGCCGGGTCGATCGTGGCAAGGACCATCCCAGGAGTGGCGTCGTCGAGCCGCTCGACCGGCCGGCCGAGCGGGTCGTAGACCGCCGAGCCGCCGATGAGGCCCAGCGGCCCGCCGACGAGACCGGCGAAGGCGACGTACATCGAGTTGTCCAGCGCCCGGGCGGCGTAGTGCAGGTCGCGCCGGTGGCCTCCGCCTGGGAAGTAGGCACCGGTGTTGAGGTAGAGGATCGCGCCGTCGGCGGCCGCGGCGGCCGCGTGCTCGGGGAAGTTGGCGTCGTAGCAGACCGACAGGGCCACCCGGAGGCCGTCGATCTCGATCGTCGTGCCGTGCTCGCCCGGCTCGAAACGCTCGACCTCTGGCGGGTAGAGGTGCTGTTTGTCGTACGCCGCGACCGGCTCCTCCCCCGGCGCGATGACCAGGCTGGTGATCGCCCGCCGCCCGGCCTGGGCGAGGGGCGAGTTGAGCACGAGCACCGTCCCGGTCTCGTCCACCGCGGCCTGCGCGGGGACGAGCCAGGCGGTGTCGTCTAGCGTTGGCAGCGGGCCGTCGAAGGCGTCGAGGTCCCAGGAGGTCGTGAACGTCTCCGGCAGCGCGACCAACCGGGCGCCCTTCGCCGCCGCCTCGCGGACCCGGTCCGCGGCCGTCGCGACGTTGGCCACCACGTCGCCCGGCACCGCCGTCTCCTGGACGACCGCGATCCGCAGCATCAGTAGGCGCCCGACATCACGTTGGCGAGCGGCTCGCCGGCGGCGAACCGCTCGAGCTGCTCGCGTACGACCCGGTAGGCGCGGGGCCACATCGCGCTCGACGCCCCGCCGACGTGCGGGGTGATGAGCAGGTTGGGCGAGCTCCACAGCGGGCTCTCCGCCGGGAGCGGCTCGGCCTCGGCGACGTCGATCGCCGCATGGATCCGCTTCGTGGCGAGCTCGGCGACCAGGTCGGAGGTGACGACGACACCGCCACGCGCGACATTCACCAGCAGCGCACCGTCCTTCATCTGCCCGAGGAACTTCCGGTCGACGAGGCCGCGGGTCTCGTCGGTGAGTGGCGTGGCCAGCACGATCACGTCGGCCTCGGGCACGAGCGTGTCGAGCTCGTCGAAGCCGTGCACACCCTCCCGTGCGGTCCGCGCGACCCCGACCACCTCGGTCTCGAACGGAAGCAGCCGCGCCTCGATGGCCCGGCCGATCGCGCCGTACCCGACGATCAGGACCCTCTTGTCGGCCAGCGACGGGAACCAGCCGGGCCGCCAGGCGTGCTCGTCCTGGTGGCGTACGTGGCCGGGGATGCCCCGCAGCGACGACAGGACCAGCGTGACGGCGAGCTCGGCGGTCGAGGTGTCATGGATGCCGCGGCCGTTGCAGAGCGTCACGCCCTCCGGGATGTGGCCGCGGGCGGCGTCGACCCCCGCGGTGAGCAGCTGTACGACCTGGAGCGAGGTCATCTGGCTGACGACGTCGAAGATGCGCGAGCCGAGCATGTAGGGCGGCAGGTAGAAGGCCACCTCACCGACCGAGTCCGGCACCTCCACCTCGCCACCGGTGAAGCGGGTGTGGTCGAAGAGCTCGAAGCGGAGGCCTGCGGGCACCTTGCCCAGCTCGGATGGGTCGAAGGGCAGCCAGACGAGGGGATCGCTCACACCGGGAGACTCTCCCATACCCCGGTAGGGGTGACTTGAATCACATCCCGTCGCTAGGGTGACCGCCATGGATCCGCTGGCCCCCGCTCACCCGACCTGGGTGATGCTCCTGATCGCCGCCGTCGCCGTCGCCGTGCTCCTCGTCCTGATCGTCAAGGTCAAGCTGCACGCCTTCATCTCACTGGTACTGGTCAGCGCGGTCACCGCGGTCGTGGCCGGCATCCCGGTCGCCGACGTGCCCGCGGCGATGCTGGCGGGCTTCAGCGCCACGCTCGGCTCGGTGGCACTGCTGGTGGCGTTCGGGGTGATGCTCGGACGGCTGCTGGAGGTGACCGGCGGCGCGCAGGTGCTCGCCGACACGCTCATCGGCGCCTTCGGCGAGAAACGGGCTCCGCTCGCGCTCGGCGTCGCTGCGTTGATCTTCGGTTTCCCGATCTTCTTCGACGCCGGCCTGGTCGTCTTCCTGCCGATCATCTTCGCGGTCGCGCGGCGCTTCGGCGGCTCGATCCTCGTCTACGCCCTGCCCACCGCCGGTGCCTTCGCGGCGATGCACGCGGTCGTGCCGCCCCACCCGGGCCCGGTCGCAGCCGCCACGGAGCTCGGTGGCGACATCGGCCTCACCCTCCTGATCGGCGTGCCGGTCGCCGTCCTGGCCTGGATCCCCGGCGCCTACCTCGTCGGCACCAGGCTCGGCGCCCGATACAACCCGGAGCCGCCCAACGTCTTCGCGACCGGCGAGACGGACGACGTGTTGGAGAGCGGCGCCACTCCCCCGCCGTTCGCCACTGTCGTGCTCCTCCTGGCGCTGCCCCTCGTCCTGATCGGCCTCAACACGGTCGCCAGCACGCTGGTCGCCGCCGGGACGGTCAGCGAAGACGCCACCTGGGCCAGCGCCCTGATCCTCATCGGCCAGACCCCGATCGCGCTGCTGATCACCGTGCTCGTCGCGATCTTCGTGCTCGCACCTGGCCGGTTCCCCATCGGCCGGGCGAGCGACATCGTCGACAAGGCGCTCGGCCCGATCTGCGCGATCATCCTGATCACCGGCGCCGGCGGGATGTTCGGCGGCGTGCTGCGCATCAGCGGGATCGGCGAGGCGCTGTCCACCTCGCTCTCCGGTCTCGGGATGTCGCTCATCGTGCAGGCGTTCCTGATCGCGACCCTGCTCCGGGTCGCCCAGGGCTCCGCGACAGTCGCACTGACCACCACCGCCGGCCTCATCTCCGCGCAGGTAGCCGCCGCGGGACTGGGAAACTTCGACATCGCCCTGCTCGTCTTCGCGATCGCGGCCGGCGCGACCGTCCTCTCCCACGTCAACGACTCCGGGTTCTGGCTGGTCAGCCGCTTCTTCGGGATGGACGTCATCACCACCCTGAAGACTTGGACGGTCCTGGAGACCACCCTCGGCCTCTCGGTCTTCGTGATCGCCTCGGCGCTCTGGATCGTCGTTCCCTAGCTCCGGGCTCAGCCGGTACGCCGCACCCTGTTCTCGAGCGTCGCCAGCCCCGGGCCAGCGAGCTCGGGCAGGGCGTCTGCCCGCCCGCAGACCGCCATCAGCAGCGCCTCGCCCGGCCCGGTGACCGACTCCCCGCTCCCGTGGGACCAGTCGAGGTCCGTGGCCACCAGGCGCAGGCCGCGTACGTTGCGCCTGGCCGGCAGCGGCGGGGCCATCAGCGCGAATTCGAGCACCGGCCCGAGCCGCTCGGCCGGCACCTCGCGCGGCCGCCCGAGCGCCCGGCGGATGTCCTGGTGATGGATGAGGCCGTCGGTCAGCCCGATCCTGGCATCGGCCATCGCCGTCGGTCCGGACGGTCGGGCATGCGCCCGCAGGTAGGCGACCAGCTCGCCTGGAGACCGTTCGCCGAACTCCCGGAGCCGGCGGGCGTTCATCCGGCCGAACCGGAACCCGGCCCGCACGAAACGCCCCGCGAACTCGCCCAGCCCGATCTCCTCGTAGCTGATCAGGTGCGCGACGACATCCCGCACCGTCCACCCGCTGCACAGCGAGGGCCGCTCCCAGTGCTCCGGCTCGAGCGTGTCGAGGAAGTCGGCGAGATCCTTCCGTTCGGCCGTCGCGAGCGCGGTGCGGTCCACCCCGATCACGCCTGAGCGAGAGCCCGGAAGCGCTCGAGATAGATCCCCCAGGCGTCGGATCCGGCGGCCCGGTCACGCCAGCCCTGCCACCCGGCGCCGTGCCGGTCGAGGTGGCGGTGCTCGAGGCGTACGTGGGTCTGCTCCGCTCCCACCGCGGTGAAGGTGAACTCGACCTCGCTGCACCGTGACGGATCCGGCTCGAGCTGGAAGTCGGGGGTGATGTCCCAGGAGATCACCAGCCGGTGGGGCGGTTCGACGGCGAGGACGCGCGCCCACTGACAGGTGCTGCCGTCGACACCGCGGTCGTAGACGCGACCGCCGACGCGAGGCTCCAGCACCGTCTCGGCGATCTCGACGGGGAGCATGTTGTGCTCGCGCGGCTTGATCCGGTCGAAGTCCTCGGTGAACACCTTGAAGGCGTGCTCGACCGGGACGTCGACGGTGATCTCCAGGTACACGGAGGTCTTGTCGCGGATGGTGCTCATTGCTGCTCCTTCGCTGCCCGGTAGCTGTCCTCAGCCACCTGCTTGAACGAATGCAACGCCTGGGTCCAGTAGGTATCGAGCTCGGCGCGCAGCTCGGCCAGGCCCTCCACCCGGGCCTGGTAGATCCGGCGACGACCGGCCGGAGTCATCGACACCAGCCCGGCCTCGCGCAGGATCTTGAGGTGCTGGGACACCGCGGCCATGCTCACCGGCAGGGCATCGGTGATCTCGCCCACCGAGCTTGGCCCGGCGGCCACCCGGGCCAGGATCTGGCGGCGGGTGGAGTCGGAGACGGCGTACCAGGCATCGGTCACGTCATTTAAGGTAACGCTTAAATGTCATGCCCGCAATGGGCCGAGAGGTCGCCTGGGTCGGTCGGGTGGGCACCTCCGTGACCACTCAACTCGCCGAAGTGACGCTTCGGCGAGTTGAGTCAGGCGGCGCAGAGCCGTTCGTGCCAGGCCAGCGCGGTGATGTCGGTGAGCGAGGCGACCTGGTCGATCACGACGCGGAGCCGGGCGGCGTCGTCGGCCGCGTCGTGCCAGTCGTCGGCGAACTGCCGGTCGAGGTCGTCCGGCCCGGTGGCGACGAGGTGCTCGAGGAGCTCGCCGAGCAGGTTGCGCTGGCGGTCCATCTTCACGGCGCGCTCATCGGTGCGCATCACGTAGTGCGCTGCGATGCCCTTCAGCAGCGCGATCTCCAGGCGGGTCTGCTCCGGCACCACCAGGTCCGCGCCGTAGCGGACGTAGGGACCGCCGCCGGCGGCGTACGTCGCCTCCCGCACCGCCCCGCAGAACCGGCCGATGACGTCGGAGGTCAGGTTCTTGAGCATGGCTCGCGACCGACGAGATGCGTCGTACACAGCGCCCTCGGGGATCCAGCAGCCGGCGGCATCCAGGTCGGCGATGGTCGAGACCGCGACAGCGCGGTCGAAGCCGGGGACGTACCAGTCGGCCACGGTCGCGGCGACGCCGTCGAGGTCGAGTCGGGCGAGGTCGACCTTGCCGGCGACGATGCCGTCCTCGACGTCATGGACGGAGTAGGCGACGTCGTCGGAGAGGTCCATGATCTGCGCCTCGACGCACTGCCGCTGTCTGGCATCCGCCGCGCGCAGCCAGGTGAAGACCGGCAGGTCGTCCTCGTATACCCCGAACTTCGAGCCCTTCCGCTCGCCGAAGCCCCACGGGTACTTCGTGCAGGCGTCCAGCGTCGCCCGGGTCAGGTTGAGCCCGACCGAGCGCCCGTCGGCGTCGAAGGTCTTCGCCTCCAGCCGGGTCAGGATCCGCAGCGTCTGCGCGTTGCCCTCGAACCCACCGATCCCCTTCGCCTGCTCGGCGAGCACGTTCTCGCCGTTGTGCCCGAACGGCGGGTGCCCGAGGTCGTGCGCAAGGGCCGCGGTCTCGGCGATGTCGGGCTGCGGCGAGTCCGGGCCGTTCAGGGCGCGCGACAGGTCCCGCGCGACCTGGGCCACCTCGAGGGAGTGAGTCAGCCGGTTGCGTACGAAATCGTCGGCCTGCGGCCCCACGACCTGGGTCTTCGCCGCCAGCCTCCGGGTCGAGGCGGCATGCACCACGCGGGCGCGGTCACGCTCGAACTGCGTACGCTCCGGCGCGACCACCCGCTTGGGCGGCTCGGCGACGATCCGCTCGCGGTCGGCGGCCCCATATAGCTCCACGGTTGAGAGGCTAACGGCTGCGGCTCCCAGTGGCGCCATGGCCGCCCTCAGGGCAGCAGGATCGCGAAGTCGTCCGCGTTGAAACCGGCCGTCGACATGACGTCGTCGAGCGTGATCCCCGAGAGCTCGTCGAGGACGGCGCGGGCCACGCGGCGGTCGAGGTCGACGAGGACACCCTGGATGTTGGCGCCGACCGCGCAGGCGGGGTTGGGGCCATGGATCCCGAGGACCTGGTCGTCGCCCTGCAGCACCTGCCACACCTGGGCGAGGTTCACCGTCTTCGGGTCGACCGCCAGCTCCCATCCCCCGTGGGCGCCGGGACGGGACCGAACCAGACCGGCCGTACGCAGCGGCCCGAGCACCTTGCGCACATGGACCGGGTTGACCGCGGTGCTGCCGGCGAGCTCGTCGGAGCTGACGGGGGTCGTGCGGCCGGCGGCAGCGCACGAGGCCAGGTACGTCAGGACATGGACGGCCACCGCGAAACGGGTGTTCGTCGGGGCGGCCATACCCCCATCTTGCCTTATTGCCATCGGTATGACTACATTTATGAAACCGTCATCGCCGTGATTACAGTTACGGCACTACCGATAGGACTCCCATGACCATCGCCATCACCGGCGCCTCCGGCCAGCTCGGCCGCCTCGTCGCCGACCAGCTCCTCACCACCGTCGACCCCGCCGAGATCGTGCTCCTCACCCGCGATCCCGCGAAGCTCGCGGACTACGCCGAGCGCGGCGCCGACGTCCGTGCCGCCGACTTCAGCAAGCCCGACGAGCTGGTCGAGGCCTTCGCCGGCGTCGAGCGCGTACTGCTGATCTCCACCGACGCCGTCGGCGCCCGCGTCGAGGGCCACCTCGCCGCGATCGATGCGGCCGTCAAGGCGGGCGTGCGCCACATGGCCTACACCTCGGTCTCCGGGCCGACCGCGGACAACCCCGCCGGCGTCGTCGCCGACCACGCCGCCACCGAGGACGCGCTGCGCGAGAGCGGCCTGGCCTGGACGATGCTCCGCAACAACCTCTACGCCGACATGCAGGTCGACTCCGTCGCCCAGGCCGCCGCGACCGGACAGCTGGTCACCAACACCGGCGACGGCGGCGCGGCCTACGTCACCCGGGCCGACTGCGCGGCTGTCGCCGCCGGGGTCCTGACGGGCGAGGGACACGAGGGCAAGGCGTACGACGTCACCGGCCCGCACGCCTACACCGCGGCCGACCTGGCCGAGCTCGCCACCCAGAAGTCCGGCAAGCCGGTCGAGGTCGTCCAGGTCGACGACGAGGCCTACACCGCCGGTCTGGTCTCCGCCGGGCTCCCGGACTTCATCGCCCCGCTGCTCACCTCGTTCGGCACCGCGACCCGTCTCGGCAAGCTCGCCACCGTCACCGACATCGTCGAGCAGGTCGGTGGCCGCAAGCCCACCCCTCTGAGCGCGCTGGTCTGATCTCACCTTGGCGGCCCGGCGTAGATTTGGGGTGACTGACCGGACCTGAGGCCTCCATCCGGACACCGCTCGTGCCGGTCGAGAGGCGGGCATCATGTCGACGTCGCGAGAGATCGGCCAGTGACCATGGCCGGCATCGTCCTTCGCGTAAGGCTCATCGGCGGTGACAGCATGGACGTGATCTACGACGACGTAGAGACGGCGAGCGAGGCCGAGGCGATCGACCACCTCGCCGCCGTACTGTCGAGCGACACCGGCGTCATCCGCTGTCGCCACGGCGACCGGCTGCTGCTGTTGTACGCGCGCGGGATCTCCACGGTGGAAGTAGCGCCACGAGGCGCGGTCCTCTGAGCGACCACCCCCGCCGAGTCGGCGCGCCTTCGCCGGGGCGACCCCCGCGGCGACCGCGGTGTCGTAGATCGCCTTGCGGCCCGCCTCGGGGCCACCCATCGACTCGGTCATGTCGATGT
>NZ_JBEXRR010000031.1:0-66366 GCF_040613175.1 Nocardioides sp. NPDC006303 | reverse complement strand
CCGGTTCGCCGAGGACCCGTGGCGGTTCGGGTTCTCGATGCCCTCGACGATTCTGCTGCTGGGAGCCTGCCTGCTCATCCGGCAGGCGGCGTACTCAGTCGGCGGCCAGCGGCGTCACCGTCATCCGGTCGAGGTTCGGGGCCCACGGTGACCGAAGGCCCAGCTCCGGATAGCGGTCGGAGATGTAGGTCTCACCGTTCCAGTCCGGCAGCTCCTCGGAGCGGAAGGACAGCGTGTTCTCGCCTGCCTTCAGCTCTGCGTAGAACGTCAACGTCCAGAAACCGTTGTCGTGGAAGCTGTGCGGGAACCAGACCCGGCGGGCCTCGTCACCGTTGACGCTGACGTCGGCGTGCCGGGCCAGCGGGTCCGGGTTGTAGTGCGAGGCGGGTGACTGCTCGCCGTTGGAGTAGCGCACCGTCACCGCGTACGTCCCGGCCCGAGGTGCCGTGGTGGCCAGCGTCAGCGCGTTGCCGTTGCCCGGGTCGCCACCGACACCGGTGACCGCCTTGCCGCCGTCGGCGAGCGGGTAGGACGCGACCTTCGCCGAGCCCTCGAGCGCCCCGTCCTCGGCCTGGGTGGTCACCGACTTCAGCGCGCCCGCCGACGGACCGATACGGAGCCGGTCGATCAGCAGCCTGCCCTGCTCCGCGGTCAGGGTGATCTTGTTGATGCCGCCGGAGAGGAACACATCACGCGACACCGACCGAGCGACGACCCCGAGGTTCTGTCCGTTCAGCGCCAGCCGGACGCGCCCGGACCCGAGGGTGTCGAACCGGAGGCGGTGCTCGCCGTCGTCGGGGGAGTAGACCCAGAACGTCGCGGTACCCCGGGCGAGGTCTGCGGCGCCGGACCCGGACACCCCGGTCTTCGAATAGTCGGCACGTGCCCCGTCGGTGAGCGTCGCGTCCTCACCCTCGTAGGTGCGTTGCGTGGCGGCCGGGTTCGACAGGGAGAGGTCGATCTTGTCGATGAGCGCGTCGCCGCGAGTGCGCTCGGTGCCATCGAGGCTCCGGGCCGCGATCGAGATCGTGTGCCTCCCGGCGGTCAGGTCGACCGTGGTGTCGGCGTGGTCCCACACCACCCATTTGTAGCCGAGCGGCAGGTGGATCTCCTGCTCCTGCTTGCCGTCGACCGTGATGAAGGCGTTGGTCGCGCCCTGTTCCTTGACCAGGCTGTAGGTGTTCAGAGAGTTCGCGAACACGCTCAGGTCGTAGGTCCCGTCTTTCGGCACGTCGACGGCGAAGTCGAGCTTCACCTCGGAGTCGGTGCGGATGCCGCCGACGTTGTAGGAGCCGGAGGTGTAGAAGCCGCCCAGGTTGGACGGGCTGCCCTCGGGGCCGTTGAGGGTGTAACCCGAGCCCGAGTGAGCGGCGTCCTCGGCCTCGTATGCCGCCCGCCACTGCTGCGGCGGCGCGGCCTCCGCGGTCGCGTTGGCGCCGGGGGTCACGATGATCTGGTAGGCGGACTCCGCCGAGAGGGCGGGGACGCCGTCCTTGCCGAACCAGAAGCCGACACCGCCGTCACTGACCGGGATCTTCATCTCGGCGACCTCGGCCGGCCCGGTGTTGTCGCCGAGCTGACCCGACCAGCCGATCTCCTTGATGGCGACGTGCACGCTCGACCCGAACGTCGCGGGGTCGACGCCGGAGAGGTCGACGTACGACTCCCCGTCGGCACCGCCGATGATCGCCTCTGCCCGTCGTCGATCGCGATCGAGGGTCGCGACGCCCTGCAGCGTGTAGCTCTCGTTCGGGCGGGGCGGGGTGAGCTTGACCGTCTGGCCCGTCATCTGGCTGTAGGCGTTCAGCAGCCACCACTGTCCGTTGGCCTTGTTGGCCTCGACGGCGGAGTCGGACAGGTTGCCATCGATGTTCCAGTAGGCGATGTCGCCGTCGACCTTGCTGTCCTCGAGCGCCGAGACCCACTGGATCATCTGACCCGGGACCGAGGTGTGGTAGTTGAACGCGTACTCGTTGATGTTGATCGGCAGATGCTTCCCCGCGTACGGGGTGCCCTGGTAGATCGTGTCCTCCCAGCCGCGGAACCTGGCCACGTTGGTCCGGATCGAGGCCGGGTTGCTCAGCTCGTGCCAGGTGATCACGTCCGGCATCGTGTCGTTGGCGAGCGCGTGCTTCATGAAGCCCTGCACCTGGTCATAGAGGATGCTCGTGTTCGGGCCGGCGATCCGGGCGTCGGGGAGCTCGCTCCTGATGAGGGCGTGGACCTCGTCCCAGGCTTTGAAGTAGTGCTGCGGGTCGTCGAGCCAGCTGACCTTGTTGTAGCTCCACTCGCCGGTGCCGAACATGTTGCCCTCGGGCTCGTTGAACGGCACGAAGACGACGTGGCTGCGGTACTTCTCCGGCAGTGCCTCGACCTGCTCGACCTGGGTCCTGATCTTGGCCTTGAAGTCGTCCAGCTTGGCCTGCGGGGTGTCGCCCGGCCACTGGTAGGGGAACCCGCGGTAGATGTCGGTCATGTAGATGTAGACGTCGCCGCCGGAGCCGTCCACCAGCGGCTCGAGCACCTCGAGGGCGTCCGCGCCCGGGTGCTGCGGGCCGTCCTGGGCCTTGGTCGACACCGTACGCAGGTTGATCCCGTCGATCAGGTTGCTCGAGGGGAGGTCCTTGCCGTAGACACCGTAGAGCGTCCCGGACGCGCCTCCCATGACGTCGCCGGTGGGCTCGGCCAGGTCGATGTCGACCTGATTCTCGTAGCGAACGGTCACCTCGGCCGAGACCGCCCGCCCGGCGGCGGAGCCGGCCACCGTGAACCTGCCGCGGTCCGCGTACTTCGCCGGATCCACCTCGTCCCAGGTGATCGGTACGTCGCGGTCGTAGCCGTCACTGAACGAGGCCCGCACCGAGGCAGGCAGGTCCGGCTCCTCGCCGACGTCGGTGTAGACGTCGAAGGAGGTCTTTGTCGGCTCGACGATCGTGGGAGGGGTGGCGCCGGTGGCCTGGACGAGCTGCTCCGGGGTGAGTGCCGCCCCGTAGATCGTCACGTCGTCGAGCGAGCCGCCGAACAGGTTGTCGGCGGGGAACATCGACCTGCCGAGGAACCCGCTCGTGGACGCGCCTTCGACGAGGTCGGAGGCGGTGATCTTCGTGGTGGCGGCCGCGACGGCTGCGCCGTCGAGGTAGGTGGTGAGCCGGTCCGACTCGGTGTCCAGGGTGATGGCGATTGTGTGCCAGGACTTCTCCGGGAGCGGGGCGTAGCCCGAGTTGGTCGCCTCGGCGCCGGTCCCCGCCACGGTCGCCGTACGCAGCACCGACCCGTTCGAGGGCGTGAGGAACAGATAGCGACTGGTGTCCTTGCCCAGGTCGAGGATCCGCTGCCAGGAGCCGCCACCTCCGTCCCAGCTCACCCGCGCGGTGACGGTGAGGTCGGTGCGTCCCTCGAGGACGCCCTTGGGGAGAGTGACGTAGGCGCCGTCCGACGAGGACGGCCCGCCCGGCAGATGCAGCGCCTGGCCGCCGCCGTCTCCGGGGACGGCGGCGGCGGTGCCGCCGTTCACCAAGGTGCCGTCGAGCCCGTTGCCGGAGTCGTCGGCGACCGTCCCGGTGGCCGGGTCGTCGTCGAAGGCGTAGTGGACGACCGGGTCGGGCACGGTGACCTCGGCGGCACCGGCGCGTGGGACCACCCCGGGTGCGGCCAGCGCAACGGCGGCGACCGCGGCTGCCGCGGCGGCGGTGGCCGTCCTGGGTGGTGTGGACGTGAAGGGTGATCTCATCGGTAGCTCCTTCTGTTGTGGGGTCATGACCGCCGAACGTGATCGGCGGCGAAGAGGAGGTAGACGGCGGCGGTCCAGGTGTAGGCGCGGTCACGCAGGCCCGCGCCGGTGCGGGCGTCGAAGTTCTCAGCGAAGCCGGACTTCTCGCACAGCGCCCGGAACCGCTCGCTGACGACGTCGGCGACGGCCGTGAACCCGCTTCGGCGCAGGCCGTCCTCGATGAGCGCGGTCGACGGCGCCCAGATCGGGCCTCGCCAGTAGCCGTCGTCCTGGTAGTGGGGCGAGGAGACCGGCTCGGTGGCAGGTCCGTAGTCGGTCAGGTGATCGCCGAGCCGGTCCGCCATCGTCGTACGGATGTCGGACGGGAGCCGGTCGCCGAGCACCAGCGGCAGCAGGTTCAGCAGGCTGGTTCCGGTGCTCCGGCGACCCGAGAGCGCGCCCACGGCGACGAACTCGGTGCCCGTCCAGAGCTGGTCGACCAGCGTACGGACGAGCTCGTCGCCGACCTTGCGCCAGCCGGCCGAAGGGTGGCCGAGCTCGTCGGCGAGGTCGGCGAGGACCTCGAGCTGGACCGCGAGGAATGCGGCGAGGTCAGGCGACTCGATGACCCGGTCGAGGTCGAACGTGGTGGAGTTGTCCCACCCGCTGTCGTTGCCGTGCTGGTAGTAGGGCAGGTCGTGACCCGGCCGTCGCCTGGAGTCGATCCAGAACCGGCTCCATCGGACCAGGCCGTCGTGGACGCGCTCGAGCTCGTCGGTGTCGAAGGCCCGGGCCGAGGTCGAGCGCAGCCGACCCAGAGCCCAGCCGTGGATCGGCGGCTTCACGTAGTTGTAGAGGACCTCGGTGTGCGTCACCGAGTCGGGCAGTGCGCCGCGGTCGTCCTGGTGGTCGAACGGCGCGAGGAACTGGTCGAGCGCGGCGTCCGGACGGCCGGGGGCGAGCGCCATCGCGTTGAAGCAGTGGTCCCAGCTCCACAGCTTGTCCATCCAGTGCTTGGACATCAGCACCGACTCCCGGCCCAGCAGACCGCCTGGGGCGACCGTCGCCGACCACAGGACGTACGCCGCCAGCGCCGCCGCTGGGGTGCGCTCGTCACGCCACGGGGCGAGGTCGTCGAGGTAGCTGGAGAAGTCTTCTGCCGAGTCCGCGACGACCTCATCGAAGGTCGCTGCCTCCGCCGGCACCGTCTGCTGCGAGGTCGCCTCGCGTACCTCGGCCTCCCAGTCGCCGCCGTCGCTTCCGAGCAGGATCGACCTCGTCGCCTCGCCGAGGGCCTCGGAGCCCTCGACCGAGTGCTCCCCGCGGAGCATGGTGACGCGGTAGCGGTGACCGGTCTCGTAACTGGTGAAGACGACGGCGCCGTCGCTCGGGTCGGTGAACAGGTAGGTCCCGGTGAACGGGGTGAGTCCGGCAGCGGCATCGCGAAGCCGCAGCGCGAGGCCGGAGCCACGGAGGCGTACGGCGTCCGTGCCGGCGAAGGCCGCCTCGACTCGACCGTCCTCCCGCGCCCAGGTCAGGACCCCAGGGTCCGCGGACCAGGTCGTCTCGACCGGCCGGCCGTCGCGCTCCGGCCGCAGCGCGAGCACGCCGTGGAACCCGTTGCGATGGGAGACGAGGTGGATCGTGTCGGTGCGGGTGTGCAGGGCGACCACGGGGGAGAGGTCGAGCCAGGAGCCGCGCCGGGAGAAGGGGATCTCCCGGACGTCGAAGGCGGCCTCGGTCGAGGTGTCGTGCAGCGGCATGCGGGGTGTCCTTCAGTCCTTGACGGCGCCCGCCGTCACACCGGCGGCGACGTACCGCTGGGCGACGACGAGCAGGATGGCGGTGGGGATCGAGGCGACGACGGCGGTCGCCATCAGCGGGCCCCACTCCTGGTTCTGGGAGCCGATGTAGTCGTAGAGCCCCATCGTGATCGGGCGCAGCGCACCGCCCTCGCGGTTGAGGGTGGAGGCGAAGATGAAGTCGGACCACGCCCACAGGAAGGCGAACAGCGAGACGGTCACCGCAGAGTTGCGCGAGATCGGCAGGACGACCTGGGTGAAGGTCTTCCAGTGGCTCGCGCCGTCGATGGCCGCGGCGTGGAGGAGGTCCCGCGGGATGCCCGCCATGAATGCGGAGAACAGCATCACGCCGAACGGGATCGCGATCGTGGAGTCGGCGACGATCAGGCCGGGGACGGTGTCGAGGATCCCGAGGTCGGTGTAGACGGTGTAGAAGCCCAGCGCCATCACGACGCCGGGGACCATCTGCGCCACGATGAGGCAGAAGTTGAGCACCCGCCGGCCCGGGACGAACAGCGACGACAGCGCGTAGCCGGCCGGGGCCGAGACGAGCAGCGTGAGCGCGACCGTCCCGATGCCGATGACCAGGCTCGTGCCGAGATAGGGCAGCTGGTCCTGGAGCACCACCTGGTAGTGGTCGAGGGTGAACGCCTTGGGGAACAGGCCGCCGCTGCGGATGGCGTCGCGCTGGGTCAGCGAGACGTTGATCATCCAGTAGAGCGGGAACAGCATCATCGCGGTGAGGACGAGGCCGACGCCGGTCTTCACCCAGGCAGAGGCGGGTCGTGTGGTCCGTGTGGTGCGTGTCGAGGTGTCCATGTCAGGCCTCCTTGCGCTGGACGGCGACATAGACCAGCCCCATGAGCAGGGCCACGAGCAGCAGGATCGTGCCGACGACGGACGCCTGGGAGTACTCGATGACTGCCGAGGTGCCCTTCCCGAAGGCCATCCCGTACGCCCAGGTCGCCAGCGTCTGGGACGACCCGGCGCCGGCCGTCATGATCCAGATGATGTCGACGACCTTGAGGGTGTAGACGAAGCCGAGCAGCAAGGTGATCGCGCTGACGGGTCGCAGCAGCGGGAACGTGATGGACCAGAACCGGCGCCACGGGCCGGCGCCGTCGAGAGCGGCCGCCTCGTAGAGCTCGGCCGAGATGTTCTGCAGCCCGGAGTAGAGGATGACCAGGTTGAACGGGATCCCGAGCCAGATGTTCGCGATCATCACGGCCCACAGCGAGTTGTCGGCGCTCAGCCACCAGACGGAGTCGATGCCGAATGCTCCGAGGAACCGGTTGACGATGCCCGAGTCCGCGTCCATCATCCACTGCCACGTCGTCGCCGAGACGATGATCGGGAGCAGCCACGGGACCAGGAAGAGCCCACGCAGGAGCACCGACAGCGGGAAGTGGCGGTGGAAGTACGTCGCGAGCGCCAGCCCGATGACGTACTGGAAGACCAGCGAGCCGACCACGAAGATCGCGGTCTGCTGCACGATCGGCCAGAGCTGCGGTGCGGTGAGCACCTCGCGGTAGATGTCGGTCCCGGCGAAGGGCGCCTCGCCGGTGACGTACGTCGCCCGGGTGAAGCGGTGCAGGCTCATCGACACGTTCTCGGCCAGCGGATAGGCGTAGAAGACCACGAGGTACGTCACCAGCGGAGCGACGAACGCCACGCCTGCCCAGCGGCGGTGGTGGTGTCGGCGCCGGGGAGGGGGCGCCGAGGCTGGCACCGTCTCCGGTGCCGTCCGGCGTTCCAGCGTCGAGACTGTGGGATTCCTGGTCACTGTTTCGTCCGTTCTCCAGGGTCCGGTCGCGGGTCAGTTGCCCTTGGCTTCCTGAGCCGCGGTCTCGAACGCTTCCTTGACCTGATCGGCGTCACCGGCGGCGTTGAGCGCGGCCTGCTCGGCCTTCGACAGCGCAGCCGAGGTCGGGAGGTAGCCGGTGCCGAGGTCGGTCGTGCGGCCCTGGGCGCTGGAGATGGCGTCCGCCCACGGCTGGTAGTGCTCCGTGGAGGCGATCTGCTGCTTGCGGGTGGCCTCGGTGGCGGTGAAGTACCCGAGCATGTTGTCGGTCTCGACCTGCGTCTTCGAGCCGAGCAGGCAGTCGAGCACTTCCTTGGCTGCCGCGTAGTGGGCGTCGCTGTTCTCCTTGTGCAGCGGCACCACACCGAACTCGCCGCCGGTCGGTACCGGAGCCGCGCCGCCGTCCTGGCTCGGGATGGGCATCATCTTGATGGGGAACTTCTGCTCGGTCGCCGCCTGGGCGAACCACGAGCCGTTCTCGGCGAACGCGTAGTCGCCGGTCAGGAACAGATCCCAGGACGCGGACTGGTTGTCGGTGACGGCCGACTTGGGGGTGTACCCCTTGCCGATCCAGTCCGAGACGAGCTGGCCCGCCTCGACGGCGTCGGCCGAGCCGATGTCGGACAGGTCGGCGCCGGATCCCCAGAACCACGGTAGGAACTGGAAGGTGCCCTCCTCGCCGGGGACGCCGGCGAAGGTGATGCCCTTGTGGCCGGCTCCGGTCACCTTCTCCAGCGCGGCGTTCAGGCTCGCCCAGTCGGTGATGCTCGCCGGATCGACGCCGGCGTCGGTGAGGATCTTCTCGTTGTAGTAGAGGCCGAGGGTGTTGGCGCCGACGGGGACCCCGTACGTCTCGCCGTCCACGGTACCCGGGCCGGCGAGGTTGTCATCGGCGTCGGTCGCCTCGAGGCCGACCTCGTCGATGGGGGCCAGCAGGCCGGAAGCGGAGGCCTCGGGCATCGCCGGGTTGTCGAGGAACACCACGTTGGGTGCGTTGTCCTCGCGGACGGCCGTCGTGAGGTTGTTGATCAGGTCGGTGTTCGGGGCGGCGGTGCGCTTGATGGTGGTGCCCTCCGGCGCGCACGACTTGACGTACTTGGCCCAGTCCGAGCTGTCGTCGTACTGCGGGTAGGGGTCCCAGAACCCGATCTCGGTGACCTCGCCCGACTCTTCCGAGGAGCCGCACGCCGCCAGAGACATGGTCAGCGCGGCCGCGGTGAGGAGGGCGACCGTACGACCGTGGGGGCGGCCTTGGGTGGGGGTGCTGTTCATCTCGTGTCCTCTCGCATCATTGCGTGGGTTGTTGAACCGGTTCGACAGTGGGCGCGACGAGGCGCTCCGTACGATCCCGGCGGTCAGTTGGTGCTGCCGCGGTCGCGGAGCACCGGGGTGACGAACCGGACGATCGGCGGTCCGGCCGCGACCGGGTCGGTGACCCGGCCGATCAGCCGGGAGACCGCCTGGCGTCCGAGTTCGTCCGCGGCCGAGTCCACGGCTGTATAGGGGAGCGAGAACTCCTCGCCGAAGTCACGCGAGTAGAGGCTGACCACGCTGAGGTCCTCGGGGACCCGCACCCCGCGTTCGCTCAGGATCGAGGGCAGCGCGGCGACCGTCGCGTCGTTGTGGACGATCAGGCCGGTCGCGGTCGGGTGTGCATCGAGGATGCGGTTGACCGATTCGCCGATCGCGGGCTGGCGGGACTCGCCGTGATAGCAGTGGATCTGGATCCCGTGTCGCGCCGCGCGCTCGACGGCCGCGTCGCGGAACCGCCAGGCGTAGGTCCCACCGCGCTCGACCACGTGGTGCGGCGGCGCGATCAGGATCAGTTCGCGGTGATCGCGTTCGTGCAGGTGGTCGACGAGCATCCTGGCCGCCTCGCCGAAGTCGAGGTCGACGAAGTCCAGGCCGGCGGTGTCGCGGGCAAGGCCGAGCAGCACCCCGGGCTTGCGGACCGCCCTCAGCGCCTCGAGACGCGGGTCCTCGGCCGTGACGTCGAGGAGGACGATGCCGTCGACCATGCGGGAGTCCGCGATCCGGTGGATCGCGGAGGGGCCGTCGGGGTCGGTCACCATCAGGATGTCGTAGCCGAGCTCGCGGGCCCGCATGGAGATCGGCAGGACGTACTGCAGCATCGCCGGCGCGAACTCGTCCTCGTGGAACTGCAGCAGCAGTCCGAGCACCATCGTCTGCGAGGTGGCCAGTGCGCGTGCGCCGGCGTTCGGGGTGAAGCCGAGCTCGCGGATGGCCTGCTCGATCCGCTCCCGCGTCTCGGTCGAGATCGTGCGCTTGCCGGAGAGGGCGTAGGAGACGGTGCTCCGCGAGACGCCCGCGTGCCGCGCTACGTCTTGGATGGTGGCCAACTCGCTACCTGACTTTCGAACCGGTTCGACACTGGAATTGACTAGAGTGTGATCAGGATCACGCGTCGTGTCAAGGGTCTCGACAGGGCTCGACCGTGGGGAAGGTGGCCGAGGTTAGCGGGAGCGGGTGGGCGGGACGATCTCGACCGGCCCGTCCACCCGGGCGGCGACCCAGGCGCGGTGGAAGTCGCTGCCGGGGGCGACCTCGGCGCGGCGCTCGGGCTCGCGGATCAGGTCGACGGGGCACTCGAGCTGCTGTCGTGGCGTGGGCGTGGGGCGAGGGCCGCTGTGGTCGGCGATCGCGGCCGCCAGCGCCTCTGCGACAGGCTTGCGGCGGTGGTCGACGGTGAAGAGACCGAGGTCGTACTCACGCTCGGGGAAGTCGACCAGCGATCGGTCCAGGTCGTGGGAGCACCACCAGGTGATGCCGTACAGGGCCGGGTTCTGGACGACGTGGTCGATGGTGCCGGTGACGAACTCGCGCACGCTGTCGGGTCCGATCTCCGGCAGGGGAGCGCCGATCTCCTGGAGCCAGACCGGGCGCCCGGGCTCGGCGGCGTACGCGGCGGCAAGCTCGACCAGGTAGTCGGCATGCGTGAGCGTGGCCGGACCCAGGGGCGCGTCGATCGCGCCGACGCCGTTGAAGACCCAGGAGTGCACGGTGCTGAGGTCGCCGAGCGTGGTGACGTCGGCGGGCCCGAAGGGGTGGTCAGGTGCGTAGAAGGCGTCGTCGAAGAGCGAGTGGAGGCAGAGCAGGCCGGGGGCGGCCTTGCGTGCGGTCTCGAGGAGCTCCTGGGCCCAGGAGCGGGACTCGGCGATGGTCGTCGGGTTCGACGGCCACAGGTTGTTGACCTCGTTGCCGAGGGTCAGTGCGAAGACGTTGTCCCGGGTGGCGACCGCCCCGGCGAGGGCGTCGACGTAGGTGCGCAGACCCTCGCGCACCTCCGGGTGGCTGAAGAGCGATCGCTGGTGGTGGGTGAGCACCCACGAGGGCAGGAAGTCGAAGCTGGACAGATGCCCCTGGATCAGGTCGACGCAGACGTCGAGCCCGCGGGCAGCGGCCAGGTCGATGGTGGTGAGCACGTCATCGATTGCCGAAGACCGGATCAGCGAGCGGTTGGGCTGGATCCAGGGCCAGACCGGGAAGATGCGTACGTGGTCGAGGCCGAGCCCGGCCAGGTCGTCGAAGTCGCGGGCGATCTCGTCGGCGTCGAAGTCGAGCCAGGAGTAGAACCAGCCGGACGAGGGCACGTGGTTGGCGCCGAAGCGCAACGGGGCAGGGGCTGAGGGCGTCGGGAGAGCTGGCACTCGCGCAATATAAACCGTTTAAGTAAACCGAGGCAATCAGTGTCCGGCGGGCGGAGCCGTGCTCTCCCGCGGGACGAGCACCGGGGTGCTCGACTGATGGCGGACGGTGAGGGTCGGATCGGCGATCAGCCGGAGCAGCCCGCGGGCGGCCTCGGTGGCCCATCCCTGGGTGTCGCGGGTCAGGGCGGTCAGCGAGGGATGGGTGAGGCGGGCCAGCAGCGAGTCGTCGAAGGAGAGGATCGACAGGTCCTGTGGCACCCGCACCCCCATCTCCAGAGCGACGCCGAGGCCGGCCACAGCCATCACGTCGCTGTCGTAGACGATCGCCGTCGGCCGATCCCGCCGCGACAGCACCCGGCGGGTGATGACCGCCCCCTCGGAGTCGCTGTAGTCGGTCGGGATCGAGACCACCTCGGCCAGCTCGTGGCGCTCCTTGGCCTCGGTGAGAACGTCCATCCGGCGCTTGGTGTGCAGGAACTGCGGCATGCCGGCGACGTGGACGACGTGGCGGTGGCCGAGCGCGGCGAGGTAGTCGACCGCCTCATGCATGGCCTCGCTGTCGTCGGCCCAGCTGAAGCTCAGCGACGTGTCTTCGAGCGGCCCGCCGAGCACCATCACCGGGACCTCGAGGGCCTCCAGCGCCGCGAACCGGGGGTCGTCGATGAGCGGGTCGAGGAGCACGAAGCCGTCGACCCGCCTCTCGGCGGTCCAGTTCCGGTAGGCCGCCATCTCGGCCTCCGGGTCCTCGACCACGAGCAGCTGCAGCGCGGTGCCATCCTCGGCCAGGCCGGCCTGCAGGCCGGAGACGATCTGGCCGAAGAACGGCTCGAGGCCGAGCGTTCGTGCGGGGCGGGACAGGATCAGGCCGACGGCTCCGGCGCGCGCGTTGCCGAGGGATCTGGCCGCGCGATGGGGGCGCCAGTTCATCTCGTCGGCCACGGCGAGGATGCGGCGCCGGGTCTCCTCGCTGACTCCCGGCCGTCCGTTGAGCGCGAACGAGACCGCGCCCTTGGAGACGCCGGCGCGCTCTGCGATGTCCGCGATCGTGGGTCGTGCCATCGACAAGTCCTTCCTGGGACGAGGCCGGAGGCGATTGTGGCGCCCCTCACACGGATGCCTTGACGGCACACCTCGTTCGGTGAATAGTACGGCCCGAACTTAACCGCTTTATCAAAAGCTTTCAGCAAGGAGCCAGAAATGAGCGTACGCCGGTTGGTGGGGGTCGCCGCTGGGTTGGCCATGGGCATCACTGCGATGACGGGTTGCGGGGCCGGTGACGAGCCGTCCGCCGGTGACCTCGGGGGCAAGATCGAGGGCAAGGTCTCGATCCAGACCTGGGCGCTGAAGCCCAAGTTCACCGACTACGTCGAAGGCGTGATCGCCGACTTCGAGAAGGAGAACCCGGGCGTCGAGGTCACCTGGCTCGACCAGCCCGGCGACGGCTACGACCAGAAGGTGCTCACCCAGGCATCCTCCGGCGACCTTCCCGACGTCACCAACCTGCCTCCGGACTTCGCTCTTCCGCTCGCCCAGCAGGACCAGCTCCTCGACCTCGCGGAGACCGACGTCGACCTGGAGGGGACGTTCGTCGAAGGTGGCCTGCAGGGCTACCAGTACGACGGCCTCGACGGCACCTACGGCTACCCGTGGTACCTCGGCACCGACGTGAACTACTGGAACAAGGACATGCTCGCGAAGAACGGGCTCGACCCGGCCAGCCTGCCCACCGACCTCGACTCGCTGATCGAGCAGGCCAGGACGCTCAAGGAGAAGTCCGGCGGCAAGGTCTACCTGATGACCCGCAAGCCGGGGCTCAACGACCTGCAGCAGGCCGACGTACCGATCTTCAACGAGGACGGCACCGAGCTCACCTTCAACACCCCCGAGGCCGTCGAGCTCGTGCAGAAGTACGCCGACGCCTATGCAGACGGGCTGCTGCCGAAGGACATCCTCACCGACACCTTCCAGGGCAACGCGGAGCTCTACAACCAGGAGAAGGCCGCCTGGACGACCGGCAGCTCCAACATCTCCGGTCTCGAGGAGGCCAACCCGACCCTCGCGAAGGGCACCGAGATCTCGCCGGCCTTCGGTGACGGCCCGCTCTACGTCCAGGGCCTCTCGGTGAACGCCAACAGCAAGAACCTCGCCGCCGCGAACGCGCTGGCCCAGTTCGTGACCAACCCCGACAACCAGCGCGAGTTCGCCAAGCTGGCCCCGGGTGTCTACCCGAGCACCGTCGCCTCGCAGGAGGACCCCTACTTCACCGAGGACGACGGCTCCGTCGCTGCCAAGGCCAAGGTCACCGGTCTGAAGACCCTGACCACCGCGATCCCGAACAACCCGAGGGTCTCGCCGGCGATGTCGACCATCATCGACCAGCAGATCGGCCTCGCCATCAGCGGTGACGCGACGCCACAGGAAGCCCTCGACAACGCCGTCGAGGAGTGCAACAAGCTGCTGGCGCAGTGACGGACTCGATCAAGATGAGCGGCCGGGTGCGTGAACACAAGTGGTTCACGCCCTGGTTGCTCGTCGCGCCCGCGACCCTGTGGCTGTGCGTGTTCAACCTCTATCCGGCGTTGAACACGGTCTACATGGCCTTCACGAACAAGAAGCCGCTCGGCGGAGGACACTTCGTCGGGCTCGCCAACTTCGAGCGGATGCTCGATGACGACCAGCTCGTCTATGCCCTGACCAACTCGGTCCTCTACATGCTGGTCTGCGTACCTCTGCTCACCATGCTGCCGCTGCTGCTGGCGGTGCTGGTTGAGAAGAAGCTGCCCGGCCTGACCTTCTTCCGGGTGGCGTTCTACACCCCGGTGGTCGCCTCGGCGGTGGTCGTCGCGCTGATCTGGAACTGGATGCTCGACGACCGCGGCGCCATCAACGCGATCCTGCAGGCGCTGAAGGTGGTCCAGGAGCCGCTGCCGTTCCTCACCGACCGCTGGCTGCTGCTGTTCAGCGCGATCAGCCTGACGGTCTGGAAGGGCCTCGGCTACTACATGATCATCTACCTCTCCGCGCTCGGGAACGTCGGCAAGGAGCTGCACGAGGCGGCCGCTGTCGACGGTGCCGGCCCGGTGCGCCGGTTCTGGAGCATCACGGTGCCCGGTGTACGCGGCACGATGCTGCTGATCACGATCTTGATCACGGTCTCCTCGCTGCGGGTCTTCTCCGAGCTCTACGTGATGACCGGCGGCACCGGCGGACCGGGAGGCCGGGTCAGCTCGGTGGTCATGCTGATCCAGATGTACTCCACCGGCTTCACCGGTCACCTCGGCTACGCCTCGGCGCTGAGCCTGCTGCTCTTCGTCCTCACCCTGGTGCCGATGGTGCTGCTGGTCCGTCTCAACAGGAAGGACGGCTGAGTCGATGGCTGCGAAACAGAAGGCGTACGCCTTCCACCGGATGTCCGTGGGCGAGGTCGTGCTGCGCTACGCGCTGCTCGCGGTGGTGCTCGTCATCACGATCCTGCCGTTCCTCTGGCAGCTCTCGACCTCGCTGAAGGGGATCGACGAGAACATCTACACCGCGACCCCGCGGTTCATCCCGGAGGACCCGACGTTCGCCAACTACACCAAGGTCGCCGAGGTCGTCCCGGTCGTCGACTACGCGATGAACTCGCTCATCGTCGCGGTCCTGGTCGTGGGCGGCAACGTCCTCGGGGCCACCATGGCGGGCTATGCGCTGGCGAAGCTGCGCTTCCGCGGGAGCCGGCTGGTGCTCGGTGCGCTGCTGGCCACCCTGATCCTGCCGGGCGAGGCGACGATCATCGCCCAGTACGTCACCGTCCGCTCGCTCGGCCTGACCGACACCCTGCTGGGCGTCGCGCTGCCGGGCATGATCGGGATGATCAACGTCCTGCTGATGCGGGCCGCGTTCACCGCGATCCCTGACGAGCTCGAGATGGCCGCCAAGGTCGACGGCGCCAACGCCTGGCAGCGGCTGATCCACGTCAACCTCCCCGGCGTACGCGGCATGCTCAGCGTCATCTCGATCTTCGCGTTCATCGGGGCCTGGGACGACTTCCTGTGGCCGCTGATCGTGCTGACCGACCCAGAGAACCTCACGCTGACCGTCGGCCTGCAGTATCTGTCCGGCACATTCACCAACAACCCCCGCCTGATCGCGGCAGGCACGATGATCTCGTTCGTCCCGATCGTGATCGTCTTCGCGGTGCTGCAGCGCTACTTCTTCCGCGGGGTCGAGGAAGGGGCCATCAAGGGATGACCGACCTGCAACTGACCACCGCCGAGATCGCCCGCTTCGAGGAGGAGGCCTCGCGCCTGCTGTCGTTCGCCCGGGCCTCCCGTCACGACGGCGGCGGCTTCGGGTGGCTCGACGAGCACGGCCGGCTCTCTCCCGAGCGGCCCGTCGAGACCTGGATCACCTGCCGGATGACGCACGTCTTCGGGCTCGCGCAGCTGCGCGGTGACGCCTCGGCCGCTGCGTACGTCGACCACGGGGTCGCCGCGCTGACCGGGCTGCTCCATGACGACGACAACGGCGGCTGGCACTCCGCGGTCTCCCCGGAGACCGGCGAGGTGGTGAGCACCGTGAAGGAGGGCTACGCCCACGCCTTCGTCGTGCTCGCCGCCACCACCGCGTACGCCGCCGGCCGCCCCGGCGCGGAGGCACTGCTCGACGACGCGCTGAGCGTGATGGAGGAGCGTTTCTGGCGCGAGGACGACGGCATGATCCTCGACGTCTGGAGCGCCGACTGGACCACCTTGGACGGCTATCGCGGCGTGAACGCCAACATGCACGCTGTCGAGGCGTTCCTCGCGGTCGCCGAGGTGACCGGGCACCGGGTCTGGCTCGAGCGCGCGCTGCGGATCCTGGAGCGGGTCGTGCACGGCCTCGCGCGTGAGCACGACTGGCGGCTGCCGGAGCACTTCTCCTCGGCTTGGGCCGTGGATCTGGACTACAACGTCGACGAGCCGGGCCACCCGTTCCGGCCGTACGGCGTCACCATCGGGCACCTCTTCGAATGGGCGCGGCTGGCGCTGCACGCGCGGACCCTGCTCGGGGCGGAGGCTCCTTCGTGGCTGCGCGAGGACGCTCAGTCGCTGCTCGCCGCGGCGACGTCGCGCGGTTGGTCGGTCGACGGGGCGCCCGGATTCGTCTACACGACCGACTTCGCCGACCGGCCCGTCGTACGCGAGCGCATGCACTGGGTCGCCGCCGAGGCCGTCGCCGCGGCCTGGACCCTCTTCCGCGACACCGGCTCCGCCGCCGCGCTCGCGGACGTACGCCGCTGGTGGGCCTACTGCGAGGAGCATCTGGTCGACCGCGAGGGTGGCTCCTGGCACCACGAGCTCGACGCCCTCAACCAGCCTTCGGCCACCGTCTGGCCGGGCAAGCCGGACGTCTACCACGCCTATCAGACGGTGATCCTGCCTCTGCTCCCCGCGGGCGCCAGCTTCGCCGGGGCGGCCCGTGGGACCAGCGGTGGGGGAGCGGCGTGAAAGGTCCTCGGGATCCCGTCGCCGCCCGTGCCGGGGTGGGCTACTCGTCCGAGGACGCCTGGCTTCTCGAGGTGGCGCCCGGGGTCGGCGATGTCGAGGCTGAGTTTCCGCTGGAGGCGCCGATCGAGGTGGCCGACGGGGACGAGCTGCGCTTCGTCGTCTTCCCGGAATCGGCGTCGGCCGATGAGCGGCGGTGGGAATCGACGTACCTCTGTCTCGACGCGGTGCTCGACGACGGGCGGCGGCTCAGCGAGGTCGGGCTGGTCGACCAGTACGGGCAGGCGCTGACCACGGCCGCTCAGGGGCAGGGGAAGCGGGCGTTGGTGGACCAGTGGAACCTGCGGCGGGTGGCGCTGACGGGGTTGGCCGGGCGCCGGATCGAGCGGCTGCTGGTCGTGGCCCGTGCCGCGGAGGTGCCGCTGCGGGTGTGGGTCGACGACGTCGGCGTACGCCCTGTCCGCCCGCTCCCGGCGGAGCCGCTCGACCAGGTCGACATCCGCCGGGGAACGCACTCCAGCGACCGGTTCTCGCGCGGGAACAACGCGCCGCTGGTCGGGCTGCCCCACGGCGGGGTGTTCGGACTGCCGATGACGAACGCCGCCGCGGGCAACTGGCCCTACGCCTGGCACGCGCACAACCGTGACACGGACGGTGGGCCGAACCGGCCGGCGATCGAGGCGTTCGCGACCTCTCACATCCCGAGCCCGTGGATGGGTGACCACGGGGTCTTCGGGGTGATGCCGAGCCCGCTCATCGAGCCTGACGACGACCGGCGCGCGCGAGCGCTGGGGTTCGACCACGACGACGAGGAGGCCGGGCCGCACCGGTACGCGGTCGCGCTCGACGGTGGCGTCACCGCCGAGCTGGTCCCGGGCGACTTCGCGCTCGGGATGCGGTTCACCGGGGCCCGCTCGCTGGTGCTCGACCACCATGGCGAGATCCGGTCGCTGACCTGCGAGAACGGCAGAGAGGGCCTGATCGTCCGCGCCCTCCTCGACGACCGCGAGGGCAAGCCCGCCCAGCACATCCACCTCCGCGTCGAGGGCACCTCCCAGCTGCGCCTGGGCGGGGGCCGGCTCCGCGGCCACATCGCGCTGAACGGGGCGAGGGCCGTCGACGTACGGCTGGGCATCTCGACCGTCAGCGACGAGCAGGCGGCCGCCAACCTAGAGGCCGCCGGGTCGTTCGATGAGATGGCCGCGCGGGCGCGCGCGGCGTGGGAGCAGGCGCTGTCGACCATCGAGGTCGAGGGGGCGAGCGAGGACCAGCTGGTCTCGATCCGCTCCGGGCTCTACCGGCTCTTCCTCTACCCCAATCGCTACGGCGAGGGGCCTGGTCACGCGCACACCTCGCCCTACGACCTGACCACGGTCAGACATGCGCCGATGACGGTCACCCACGGCTTCTGGGACACCTACCGCACCGCCTGGCCACTCCTCGCGCTGCTCGACCCGGCCGGCGCCGGCGAGCTGGCGGAGGGCTTCGTCGAGCACTTCCGCGACCGCGGCTGGACACCGCGCTGGAGCGCCCCGGCCGCCGAGGACTGCATGACCGGCACCACCTTCGACACGGTCCTCGCCGACCTGGCGCTGCGGGGCGTGCCCGGCATCGACCTGGAGACCGCGTACGCCTCGGCGCTGAAGAACGCGACCGTGCCGGCCGATGACGTACGGGTCGGTCGCAAGGGGCTGCGGCGCGCGATCTTCCGTGGATACGTCGCCACCGAGACCCACGAGGGCATGTCCTGGACGCTCGACAACGCGATCAACGACTGGGGCATCTCTCGCTTGGCCCGCGTCCTGAACGAGGACCGGGCATCAGAGGACCTGGCGGCAGAGGGGGAGTACTTCTCCCGGCGGGCGCTTGGGTATCGGAACGTCTTCGACACGTCTCGTGGGTTCTTCATCGGGCGTACGCCCTCCGGAGACTGGCGGGACGGCTTCGACCCCGACGAGTGGGGGCACGACTACACCGAGACCAACGCCTGGGGGACCGCGTTCACCGCGCCCCACGACGGCGCCGGGCTGGCCGCGCTCCACGGCGGCGAGGCGGCGCTCGGCGCGAAGCTGGACGACTTCTTCGCGCGTCCCGAGACCGGCGCGGCATCGCTGTCGGGCCACTACGGGTTCGCGATCCACGAGATGACCGAGGCCCGGGACGTACGCATGGGGATGCTCGGCCTCTCCAACCAGCCGGCCCACCACATCCCGTTCATGTACATGTTCGCCGGGCGGCACGACGACGCCCACCGGATCGTCCACGAGTGCCTCGGCCGACTCTTCGTCGGGTCCGACCTCGGCCAGGGATATCCCGGCGACGAGGACAACGGCGAGATGTCGGCCTGGTACGTCTTCGCCACGATCGGCCTCTACCCGCTGGTCCCCGGCTCCGCCTCCTACGTGATCGTGCCGCCGTCGGTGCGCCGGACGGTGCTGCGGCCACGCGACGGCAAGGAGATCGTGATCGAGGCGGTCGGGAGCGGTGGCTACATCCGCTCGGTGACCCTCGGCGGCGCGCCCTGGGACGAGATCTCGATCCCGCACGCGCGTCTGGTCGACGGCGCGCGCCTGGTCATCGAGCTCTCCGAGGTGCCGTGCGGCTGGGCGAAGGACTCCCGGCCGCAGTCGGCCTCGCGGATCGCGCCCGGACTGCCGGTGACCGACGCGACCGTCGTGGCTCCCGCCTCGCTGACCGACGACACCGGCGAGACCGCGATCGCGCTGAGGTCGGGGGAGCAGGTGGAGGTGCCGCTCGTCGGCGGACGGCGGCTCTCCCTCTACACCGTGACCTCCGCCGAGCCGGGAGATCTGGCCTGGGCGCTGGACTACCTCGATGCCGGCGGCGCGACGGTGGCCCGCGAGGAGCGGGCTGCTGAGACGTACGTCTGGGCTGGTCAGACCCGGGTTTTCCGGGTCAGGCGCGGAGACCCGGTCGTGGCATGCGCCGTACGGTTCACCGCGTTGTCCGACTGCGTGCTCACGCAGCTGGAGCTCATCGAAGACGACCTCGAGAACAGACAGGACGAGCACTGATGCACGACGACGTACACCTCACCGAAGGCCGCGTGAGCCGGGTCCTCAAGGAGCGCCTGTGGCCGGCGGTCCACACCGCCGCGGCGCCCGTGAGCGTCGAGTGGCACGAGCTGCCGGGGGAGCCGATCGCTCCCGCGGAAGGGCTGGCCCTGGCGTACGAGAAGGTGGAGGTCGGCACCGACTGGGGTCCGGCCTGGGGGACCACCTGGTTCCGGATCACCGGGACCGTGCCCGCGGAGTGGGCCGGCAGGCGGGTGGAGCTGGTCTGCGACCTCGGCTTCGACGTCAACATGCCCGGCTTCCAGTGCGAGGGGCTGGTCTACACACCCGACGCCCTCACCGGCGAACCCAGCCCGGTCAAGAGCCTCAACCCGCGCAACCAGTGGGTGCTGGTGGCGTCGGAGGCCGTCGGCGGTGAGGAGGTCGAGCTCTTCCTGGAGGCCGCGGCCAACCCGGTGCTGCTCGACTACCACCCCTTCCTGCCCACCCAGGAAGGCGACATCCAGACCTCCTCGCCCAAGAAGCTCTACACGACCCGACGGATCGAGCTGGCCGTCTTCGAGAAGGACGTCTTCGAGCTCTGCCTCGACCTGGAGACGCTCCACGAGCTGCAGGTCGAGCTGCCCGAGGGGCCGCGCAAGTTCCGCATCCTGCAGGCCATCGACGACGCCCTCGACCGGGTCGACCTGCAGCGCATCGCGGAGACGGCGGCTTCGGCCCGCTCGGCTCTCACTGGGGTCCTCGAGGCGGCCTCGCACGACTCCGCCCACCAGATCGCAGCGATCGGCCACGCCCACATCGACTCGGCCTGGCTGTGGCCGGTGCGCGAGACGATCCGCAAGGTCGCCCGCACCACCTCCTCGATGACCGAGCTGCTCGGCGAGGATCCCGACTTCCGCTACGGGATGTCATCGGCCCAGCAGTACGCCTGGCTCAAGGAGCACCGTCCCGAGGTCTACGCCAAGGTCAAGGCCGCGGTCGCCGAGGGGCGCTTCATCCCGCTCGGCGGCATGTGGGTCGAGTCCGACACCACGATGCCGTCGGGGGAGTCGCTGGTGCGGCAGTTCCTCTACGGCCAGCGCTTCTTCGAGACCGAGTTCGGGATCCGCTGCAAGGGCGTCTGGCTGCCGGACTCGTTCGGCTATTCGCCGGCCCTGCCGCAGCTGATGAAGCGGGCCGGCTTCGAGTGGTTCTTCACCCAGAAGATCTCCTGGAACCAGGTCAACAAGTTCCCTCACCACACCTTCGAGTGGGAGGGCATCGACGGATCCCGCATCCTCAGCCACTTCCCGCCGATGGACACCTACAACTCCCGGCTCTCCGGCGACGAGGTCGCCAAGGCGTCGCGCCAGTTCCGCGAGAACCGGCTCGCCACCGGGTCGATCGCCCCCGTCGGCTGGGGCGATGGCGGTGGCGGCACCACCCGCGAGATGGCCGGCAAGGCCCGCCGGCTCCGTGATCTGGAGGGCTCCGCCCAGGTGTCCTGGCGACACCCCGACGACTTCTTCGCCGAGGCTCGTGAGGAGCTCGCCGGGCCGCCGGTGTGGGTCGGTGAGCTCTACCTCGAGCTCCACCGCGCCACCCTCACCTCTCAGCACCTCACCAAGCAGGGCAACCGGCGCTGCGAGCACCTGCTCGTCGAGGCCGAGCTGTGGTCCGCCACCGCTTCCGTTCGTGGTCTTCTCGACTACCCCTACGACGAGCTGGACGCGCTGTGGCAGCAGATCCTGCTGCAGCAGTTCCACGACATCCTGCCAGGCACCTCGATCGCCTGGGTCCACCGCGAGGCGGCTGCCCAGTATGCCCGGGTCGCCGAGGCCGCCACCGCCCTCATCGAGCGTTCCCTCACCGCCCTTGCCGGGGAAGGCACGGTCGCGCTGCGTGCCGACGGGCGCTCGGGCGCGGTCACGGCGGCCGAGCCGGTGGCGGCGGTCTCCGTGGTCGAGCAGGACGGGACGTACGTCTTGGACAACGGCATCGTCCGGGTCACCGTCTCCGCCGAGGGGCTGATCACCTCGGCGCTCGATCTGGCGACCGGGCGGGACGCGATCCCGGCCGGGGCAGAGGCCAACCTGCTCCAGCTCCACCAGGACTTCCCGAACATGTGGGACGCCTGGGACGTGGACCGGTTCTACCGCAACCGGGTCACCGACCTGCGCGAGGTCACGTCGATCTCGGTGACGCCCGACGGGCTGGTCATCGAGCGGCCCATCTCCGCCGACTCCTCGACCACGCAGGTGCTCTCGCTCGCTCCCGGCTCGCGGGTGCTGGACATCGCGCAGAGCACCGAATGGCACGAGACCGAGAAGTTCCTCAAGGTCGCCTTCCCGCTCGACGTCAAGGCCGAGCAGACGCTCGCCGAGACCCAGTTCGGCTACCACCGCCGCCCGACGCACACGAACACCTCCTGGGAGGCGGCGAAGTTCGAGACGTCGATGCACCGCTGGGTGCTGGCTTCGGAACCTGGGTTCGGCGTCGCGCTGGTCAACGACTCGACGTACGGCTTCGACGTCACCCGTCCTTCCGCTCTGACCACGGAGGTGCGGTTGTCGCTCCTGCGCGCGCCGCGGTTCCCGGACCCGGAGACCGACCAGGGCGTGCAGACCCACCGCTACGGCCTGGTCATCGGTGCCTCTGTCGCGGCCGCGACCGAGGCGGGCGCCGCGCTCAACACGCCTCCCCGTCCTGTGTCGGGAGCCCGTGCGGTCGAGCCTCTGGTGACCGTCTCCGGCGAGGGCCTGGTGGTCTCGAGCGTGAAGCTCGCCGCCGACCGCTCCGGCGACCTGGTCGTGCGTGTCTACGAGTCCACCGGCGCGCGTACGCAGGGGGAGCTGCGCGTCGCAGAGAGCTTCGGGCGGGTCGAAGAGATCTCGCTCGTCGAGGACCCGATCGCGGAGGTGAGCGCCGACGGCGGTGTCGTCGCGCTCAGTCTCGGTGCCTTCGAGGTCCGCACCCTGAGGTTCCACCGCAACTAAAGGAGATCGGTCACATGTCAGTTCCCCACATCTCACGTAGACGCATGCTGCTCGGCGCCGGAGCGGCCGGCCTCGCGGCCACCGGCTTCGCCTCTGCGGCGAACGCGGCGCGGCCGCTCGCTCAGCCGACCCTGATGACCGGTTATGTCGAGGTCAACAACTACAGCGTCGGCAACGTCGCCAAGTACGAGCTCGCCGGAGGCGGCAACGTCTTCGACATCGGCCTGATCTTCGCCGCCAACATCAACTACGACGGCCAGCGGGCCTACCTCTACAACAACCCGCAGGTGCAGGCGCAGCTCGACGCCGCCGACGTACACATCCGCCCGGCCCAGGCCAAGGGCATCAAGATCCTGCTCTCGGTGCTCGGCAACCATCAGGGGGCCGGGTTCGCCAACTTCCCCGACCGTGCCGCCGCCGAGGCGTTCGCCGACCAGCTCGCCGACGTGGTCAACCGCTACGGGCTCGACGGGATCGACTTCGACGACGAGTGGTCCAACTACGGCGCCAACGGCACCGGCCAGCCCAACGACTTCTCCTTCGTCTACCTCCTCGAGGCGCTGCGCTCGCGGATTCCCGACAAGCTGATCACGCTCTACTTCATCGGCCCCACCGCCGAGCGGCTCTCCTACGGCGGGGTCAACGCCGGAGACCTCCTCGACTACGCCTGGAACCCCTACTACGGCACCTGGGGCGTCCCCGACGTCCCCGGCCTCGGCAAGCCCGCGCTGGCGCCCGCGGCCATCGACATCCAGGGCACCTCCTCCTCGACCGCAGCCAGCCTCGCCTCCCGCACCGTCTCCCAGGGTTACGGCGTCTTCAACACCTACAACCTCGGCTCCGCCGACGCGAGCGCCTACCTCTCGACAGTCACCCGCAACCTGTACGGCAAAGCGACCGTCTACACCGGCTGAGTTCCTGCAGGGGTTGGCGTGTCTTCGCTTCCGCATTCTTGGCCGCCGACCCTTTCGGGAGGGTCTCGAAAAGATGGCTGACTATCGGGTCGGCGGCCAGCCCTGTCGGGCTTTGGTTCGGGTTGGGTGCCGGCGTTCGCCGGCTCGGGCCGGGCCTCTTCGTGTCGGCTGGCGTATCCGCGCCAATCCAGGGACTGAGAATGACATCAATGTGCCATCTGACCTGGGGAAATACGGTTCTCGGGGGCGCCGTGGTCTGGTAAAATATGGGTCATGGAAGCACTCCTCGATCCGGGCGACACGGCCAGCAGTCTGCTGGATGCGGTGCGTACGTCTCGTGCGGTCGCGGAGCAGGCTGACCGTGATGTGCTGATCGCTGCCGCCAGGTTCGCGGCGTTGCATTCGGTCGACTCCGTGGAGGAGTCCGCGCGGCTGGATGGCGACACGTTCGGAGACCGGATGCTGCCCTTGGCCGGGCCTGGGGCACCGCTGGTGTCGGAGGCGGCGGCCGTGGAGTTCGCGGCTGCGTTGGGTCGATCGACCCAGGCGGGCAAGAGGTTCCTCGGGGACGCGGTCGAGCTACGCTACCGGCTCAAGCATGTCTGGGCGCGAATCCTGGACGGGTCGCTGTTGGCGTGGCGGGCCCGACGGATCGCCGACATGACCAGGTACCTCGATGCCGAGGTCGTCGCCTGGGTGGACAAGCAGGTCGGTCCTCACGCCCACAAGATGGGCCCGGTCCAGCTGGAGCGCGCGGTCACCCAGGCGGCCGCGCTGTTCGAACCCGACCTCGCCGCAGCGATCGCCGAAACCGACGCGGCCGAACATCGCTCGGTCACCATCACCACCAACCAGACGACCCCCTTCGTCGGCGTCGGTGCCGAACAGGGGCAGGCGGTCCTGGCGCTGGGCTATGTCGACGGCGTCCTCGACGCTGCGGACGCGCTGGATCTGGAGCAGGCCATCGCAGCGATCGCGCACGGTCTCCTCGGTCAGGACGGCTACGCCGACGCAAGCTTGGACGTGCGCCGGGCTGCAGCGCTCGGGGTCCTGGGGCGGGCCTACAACTCGGGTTCCCTCGATGGCGTCCCCGGAGCTGCCCGGGTCGTCGAGCTGGTCATCCACACCGACACGCGCGAACTAGCCAGAACCGGCCTGGTGAGCCTCGGAAACACACGTGGCCTGGCCAGCATCGAACGCCTCGAGCAGTGGGCCACCACCCCCGGCACGGTCGTCAAACCGATCATCGTGGTCGACCTGACCGAAGACATCGAGGCAGCCGGCTATGTTCCGACCGCCCGGCAGCGGCGTCAGGCCGCGCTGATCCACCAGAAGTGCTCCTTCCCATACTGCCAAGCACGAGCCGAGCGCTGCGACCTCGATCATCGAGCCGCGTACGCTGCCGGCGGCCCAACCAGCAGCCAGAACCTCACCCCGCTGTGCCGACAGCACCATCGGATGAAGACCCACCACGGCTGGCGCTACCACCGGATCCGAGCAAGCACCTACCGATGGCGCAGCCCCCACGGTTACGAGTACGTCGTCAGTCCAGCTGGCACCATCGATGTCAGCAGTGACATCGACCCACCACTCACGCTCGCCGCCTGATCTGGTCGAGCGCACGGATCGCGGGATACGTCGTGATGTGGGGGAAGTCGGTCCGGTAGTACTCCGACCAGTAGCTCGTCGCGCGCGCTCGTGTGAGCGCCATGAAAGCCGGGTTGGACTCAGCGAAGTGCTGGAGCCCACGTGCCACGTTCGGATAGGTCATTGCCCCGTCAGTCAGGAGCTCCTCGACGTCGATGCAGATCTCGACGACGTACTCGCCGAGCAGTTGCACGACGAAGGGCGCGCACCAGTCCACATCCGCGCTCAACGCGACGCCGAGGGCGCGCTGTCGAGTATGTCCATCGCGGTGACGGGTGTAGATGCAGCCCGCAGCCGCACGACTCAACGGCGCGAGGCGCTCGAACGCGCCTGCCGGAAACGTGTTGTAGATCCGACCTGGAATCTCCAGATCGTCGCCGCGGAAGGTGACAGCTGGCCACTTCGCGTTGTTGGACTCATGGATCAGGCCAAGGGGTGAGTAATCGGCTGGTGGAACAAGGTCGATGGCCTGACGAGCAGCCGCACGCGCAACCGATGGAAAGGCGCCCAGCAGCTGCGATCGCAGCTGCTCCGCTCCATCTCGTCCCGCCCGGTCGATCACGCGGACATTCTCTACCCGGTCGGGACCGCGGCGACATGGTGCCTGGGAGTATCGTTCGCCCACGAACCGCGGCGGCCGGTCGTGAGGGAGAAGAGGCGGCTTAGATGGGTGTCACGAGCGAGAGCGGGCGGATTGTCGCGGGCGGCCGGAAGGGCAACTACGTACGTCTGGCCGAAGGGCCGCAGGAGCGCCACGTCTCGCGCACCGATCTGGCGCGGAGGCCCGAGGATCTCGGCGACCCGGTGCTGACCGTCGCGCACCTGTCCGACATGCACATCTGCGACCACCAGTCGCCGGCTCGGGTCGAGGTCCTGGACCGGCTCATGGACCCCGACACCGCGACCCGTGAGCTGATCGACGAGATCGGGACGTACCGGGCACAGGAGCTGCTGACCGCCCAGGTCGGCGCGGCGATGGTCGAGGCGGTCAACGAGATCACCGAGGGTCCCGTCGGCGGTGGCCCGCTGGACCTGGCGATCGCAACCGGCGACAACACCGACAACGGGCAGTACAACGAGCTCGACTGGTATCTGACCCTGCTCGACGGCGGCCGGCTGACCCCCGACTCCGGCGACATGCTGCACTACGAAGGCGTCGCCGCCCTGCCGGACAAGCGCTTCTGGCACCCCGAGGGCGAGACGTACGACATGCGCCGGGGCGACCACGGCTTCCCGCTCGTCCCAGGGCTGCTCAAAGCCGTGCGCAAGGCGATCGACTCACCCGGGCTGGAGGTGCCCTGGCTGGCCGTCAACGGCAACCACGACGGGCTGCTGCAGGGCACCGTGCCGGACAGCTCCGCCATCGGCGAGATCGCGGTCGGCGACCTGAAGGCGATCGCCATGCCCGAGCACTGGACCGACGAGGCCAAGGCGAAGCTCATCGCCGGGCTGATCTCCGGCGACCCGGTGGCGCTCGGGATGCTGGCCGAGCTCGAGCCGTACGAGGTGACCCCCGACCGGCGTCGCCGGCAGACGACGCTGCAGGAGTTCGTCGACTCCCACGTGCACGACGAGGCGAAGCCGCCGGGCCACGGCTTCAAGGCCGGCGGCAAGCCCTACTACCGCTACGACGTCAACGACGAGGTGACCTTCGTCGTCCTCGACACGGTCAACCCGGCCGGCGGCTTCCAGGGATCGATCGACGCCGAGCAGCTGGAGTGGCTCGACGCGGTGCTCGCCTCCACGGATTACGACGAGCGGCTCGCGGTGATCGCCAGCCACCACGATGTGGCCTCGCTGGTCAACGACATGAGTGGCGGCGGCGGCACCCGCCGGGTGCTCAGCGACGAGGTCGAGCAGACCGTCTCACGTCATGAGAGCGCCGTGCTCTGGCTCAACGGGCACACGCATCGTACGTCGGTGAAGCCTCGCGGCTCCTGGTGGGAGGTCACCGCTCCGTCCCTGATCGACTGGCCGCAGCAGGGCCGGATCGTCGAGCTGATCTCCGACGGGGACGTGCTCACCATCGCCACCACGATGCTCGACCACGCCGGTCCCGCCCGTTGGAGCGGTTCGATCGAGGAGGTCGGCCACCTCGCCTCGCTGTCTCGTGAGCTGTCCGCCAACGACTGGCAGGGACCGAAGGTGCGCCTCGCCGAGCACCCGTCGGCAGGGACGGCGCAGGATCGCAACGTACTGCTCCACCTGCTCGATCCGAGGGCCTGAAAGGCCTCCGACACGCCGTTATCTAGCGTATGACAGGCGGGTGGGGTTGCGTGGACCAGCGTTCTCCGCTGGACTACCACCAACCAAGTTCATGCAAGCGGCGTGGACATCAAGCTTTTGGAGGAACGACACGTGAGCTCGACCGCAGCCACAGGGCCTGCGGACCGGCTGGGCCTCAAGTCCGGCATGGTCATCCAGGAACTGGGCTGGGACAACGATACTGATGACGAGCTGCGGGTCGCCATCGAAGATTCCGTCGACGCGGACCTGGTCGACGGCGACTACGGCAACGTGGTCGACGCCGTGCTGCTGTGGTGGCGCGACGACGACGGCGACCTCGTCGACGGTCTCGTCGACGCGCTGACCGACCTCGTCGGAGGCGGCGTCATCTGGTTGCTGACGCCGAAGGTGGGCCGCCCTGGCGCGGTCGACCCGGCCGACATCGCCGAGGCCGCACCGATCGCCGGACTGTCCCAGACCACCACCGCATCTGTGAGCAAGGACTGGGCCGCGACGCGTCTGCTGGCGCCGAAGACTCCGGTCTGATGCCGGCGATTCTCGGCGCCGGCAGTCTCGGGCTCCGCTTCGACCGGACCGCTGGACACCCACAGGAGATCTAGGTTGAGCCTGGCTACACTCCCAACGGTGTTCTCGACTACGGCTGCCAAGGCGCGCACCGCCGGATCCGCGGCGAAGATCCTGGCCGGCTCCGGCATCGTCCGGCCGGTCAACCCCCTCGGGCTCGCACGGACCGGCCTGGCGCTGGCGCGCTGGGGCACCGGGCCGGCCGGAGGCTTCATCGGCCTCGCCCACCGCTACCCGCGGCGCACCGCGCTCATCGACGAGCTCGGCTCGTTGACGTACGCCGAGCTCGACCGCCGCTCCAACGCGATCGCCCGGGCCCTGGCGGCCCGGGGGGTCGGTGAGGGCGACGGGGTCGCGATCATGTGCCGCAACCACCGCGGGTTCGTCGACGCGACCTTGGCGGTCGCGAAGCTGGGTGCCGATGCGCTCTACCTCAACACCGCTTTCGCCGGTCCGCAGCTCGTCGGGGTGCTGGAGCGGGACAAGCCCGCCCTGATCATCCACGACGAGGAGTTCACCGGGCTGCTGTCCTCGGCGACCTCGGCCGCGAGGCTGGTCGCGTGGGTCGACTCCTCGGATCCTGGTGAGACTCTCGAGTCGCTGGTCACCGGCGACGCGCGGCCGGTGTCGCCGCCGAAGCGGCACGGGCGGATCGTGATCCTCACCTCCGGCACGACGGGAGCGCCCAAGTCGGCGCCGCGTCAGGAGGCCGGGGTCGACGCGGCGATCGCGCTGATGTCTCGGATGCCGATGAAGGACGGCTGGCGCTGCTTCATCGCCGCGCCGCTCTTCCACACCTGGGGGATCGCCCACCTGCTCTTCGCCGAGCTGCTCGGCACCACCATGATCCTGCGCCGCCGGTTCGACCCGGAGGACGCGCTGGCGACCCTCGCGGAGACCCGGGCCGACTCGTTCGTGGTCATCCCGGTCATGATGCAGCGGATCCTGTCGCTGCCGGAGGAGACGCTGGCTGCGTACGACCTCGAGGGGATCGCCTCCCGGCTCAAGGCCGTCGCGTCCTCCGGCTCGGCGCTGCCCGGCGATCTCGCCCTGGAGTGGATGGACCGGTTCGGCGACAGCCTCTACAACATCTACGGCTCGACCGAGGTCTCCTATGCCTCGATCGCCGACCCTGTCGACCTGCGGGAGGCGCCGACCTCGGCGGGCAAGATTCCGTGGGGCACACAGATGAAGATCCTCGATGGCGACGGCGCCCCGGTGCCCGATGGTGAGGCCGGCCGGATCTTCGTCGGCAACGGGCTCCTCTTCGAGGGCTACACCAGCGGCGGCGGCAAGGAGGTCGTCGACGGTCTGATGGCGACCGGCGACGTCGGGCGGTTCGGGCCCGACGGCCGGCTCTACGTCGAGGGCCGTGACGACGACATGATCGTCTCTGGCGGCGAGAACGTCTTCCCGCAGGAGGTCGAGGACTGCCTCATCCGCCACCCGCTCGTCGCCGACGCTGCCTGTGTCGGGGTCGACGACACCGACTTCGGCAAGCGGCTGCGCGGGTTCGTGGTGCTGGTTCCTGGCGCCGAGGGTGACGTCGATGCGGTGTTGAAGGACTGGGTCAAGGAGAATCTTGCTCGCTTCAAGGTGCCGCGCGAGATCGTCGTGACCGACGCTCTGCCGCGCAACGCGACCGGCAAGGTGCTCCGTCGCGAGCTGGCCACCTGGGACAACGAGGCGGCAGAGTCGAACGGCGAGAGGGCGGCAGGGCAGTGAGTGGACTCGAGATCGGTGGTCCGGCTCCGGACTTCACGCTGCGCGACCAGTTCGGCGCCGACGTCACCCTCTCGGACTTCCACGGCAAGAAGGCGGTGGCGATCTTCTTCTTCCCGTTCGCCTTCTCCGGCGTGTGCACCGGTGAGATGAGCGGCCTGCGTGACCGGCTCGACGAGTTCGTCACCTTCGACACCGAGGTCCTGGCGATCTCGTGCGACCCGGTGTACGCCATGCGGCAGTTCGCCGACACCGACCGGCTCAACTTCTCGGTACTCTCCGACTTCTGGCCGCACGGCGAGGTCACTCAGGCCTACGACGTCTTCAACGACCGCACCGGCGCCCCGCGACGCTCCTCCTACATCGTCGACAAGGCAGGCGTCGTGCGGTGGGCCGTGCACAACGACAACGCCGACGGCCGTGATCTCGACGAGCATCTCCGGCAGCTCCACGCGGCGGTGTGAGGAAGTAGTTTACGGGTCATCAAAGGTCCGTTAACAGCCTGGTTACATGGCTTTTCCTATGCCCTGGGTGGGATCTACTCTTTAAGTGTTGAGCCGCTGATGACCCGAGACGTCAGCGGCTCAACTTCCATTTACGGCCCGGTTTCTCTGGGCCGCCCCTGATCGCGTACTCTTGGGGCGCTTCGGACGCATAGCTCAGTTGGTAGAGCGCCTCCCTTACAAGGAGGATGTCGGGGGTTCGAGTCCCTCTGCGTCCACCAACACCGCCCGAGCTCACCGCCCCGTGCGGGGATCCACCGCCGGTGTCTTGGCGGTCTGTGCTCAGTTCCTTGTCGGTGCGTGAGCTCCGCTTCGGCCCCAGTGACGTCGAGGCTTGGCTGGCAGGTCTCGGCGAAGGCCGGGCGCACGTTCTTGACTCACCTGTCGTTGACGCCGCCGTGAGGGGCGAGCCATGATCGGTGGATTCGAGGTGTCGACTCGATGTCCATCTGTTCAGATCGTCGGGAGGTGCCATGGGAGTTCCCGCGTTGGCGCGCCTGACGGCGGATCGCGGTCGCGCCGTGCTGTCGGAGACCGAGGATGCCGACCGGGTCATCGACGCATGCACCGGGGCTCTGCGCCCTCACTCCCTTGCCGTACGCAAAGCCCGGGCACGGCTCGCCACGACCCTGACCCACGTCCCGCTGCGGGACGCGTCGGTGAATCTGCTGCGCTACGGCGCCGAGGTCACGGTGAGCTCTGGCGACGGGGTCCTCGACGACTATCTCCTCACGCTTCCGGTCGCCGGCGCGGGAATGTTCCGCTACGGGGATGCGGAGGTGCTGGCGACACCTGGTCGCGGCGTCATCATCGGCCCGCACCGCGAGTTCGAGTTCGCGTTCGACGCGGCCTGGGACCAGGTGATCGTGCGTCTCGACCGGGCTCGGGTCGAGTCGGTGGCGGCCGGGCTGACCGGAGAGGTGGGGCCGGTCCACTTCGATGTCGCGTTGGCCGAGGATGTCATCAGCCTCAATGGCTTGCTGGAGTCGGCCGTCAGCCTCGTCGACTCGGCCGCGGTCGAGCATCGTCCGCAGCTGATATGGCAGCTCGAGCAGGTGATCATCGAGACCCTGCTGCTCGCTCAGCCGAACAACCGGACAGCCGCCGATCCGGAGCGTGCCCAGCCGGTGTCGCCGCGCATACGGCAGGCGATGGACTTCATGCTCGACCGGCTGAGCGACCCGGTGACTGTCACGGCCGTTGCGGAGGCGTGCGGAACCAGCGTACGCAGCCTGCAGGCCGGCTTCCGGCGTGAGCTCGGGACGACCCCGGTGCAGTGGCTGAGGTCCCAGCGGATCGAGCGCGCCCACGCCCTGCTGGCCGGCGGCGCACCTGGACTCTCGGTGACCGACGTCGCCTACAGCTGCGGGTTCTTCCACCTCGGCGAGTTCGGCACCGCGTTCCGCAGCCGCTACGGCGTGACCCCCTCCGCGGTTCTCGCCGAACGCCGCTGACACCTCTCCTCGCGCAATTCCGAGTGCGCGACGGCGCCTTTCCGATATCCGGTGTGTGCCCAGTCACATGATCGTTGGGGCATGCAGATATCGCTCCTCCAGCTCGCCAGCCCGGACCATGAATCGGTCGAGGACCGACTTGCCCGCGTCGATCGTGCGGTCCGCGCCGAGCGCGCCTTGCACGACGTCGAACTGCTGGTCCTGCCAGAGATGTGGACGGCCGGCTACTTCTCCTTCGAGCAGTACGCCGAGCGCGCCGAGCCCTTCGAGGGCCCGACTCTCTCCGCAGCTCGCGGCTGGGCCGCTGCACTGCAGCTGTTCGTGCACCTCGGCAGCTTCGTCGAGGTCGACGCCGATGACCGGCTGCACAACACCTCCGTCGTGGTCGCCCCTGACGGCAAGGTCGTCGCCCGCTACCGCAAGGTCCATCTGTTCGGCTACGGCTCTCGCGAGTCCGAGCTGCTGACACCGGGCGACGACCTCGGCGTCGGGCCGGTCGCAGGCCCTGTCACCGGTATCACGACGTGCTACGACCTGCGCTTTCCCGAGCTCTTCCGGAGCCTTGTCGACGAGGGCGCGGAGCACGTGGTCGTCTGCGCCGCCTGGCCCGCTGCCCGCCTCGAGCACTGGCGCCTGTTCACGTCCGTGCGCGCCGTCGAGCAGCAGGTCAACCTGATCGCCTGCAACGCGGTCGGCGAACAACAGGGTGTCGCCCTCGGCGGCCACAGCCGCGTGGTCGCACCCACCGGCGAGGTGCTCGTCGAGGCCGGCGTGGACGAGGGCTTCACGTACGCCGATATCGACGCCGGCCTGCCGCGCCGGTTCCGCGCCGAGTTTCCCGCCCTGGCCGACCGCCGCTGGCCGGCCCCGCCCGTATCAACGCAGTCCACCCCGATGAAGGAGTACGCATGAGCACCACCGCGACGCGCCTCCGGCTCGGCACCACCGACGGTGTCGACGTCGAGATCGCAGCCACCCACCTCGTCGTCGCCGGATACACCGGCCGCGACCAGGAGGCGGTCCGCCATCACATCGACGAGCTCGCCGCGATCGGTGTACCGGAGCCGGACACGATCCCGGCCTTCTACCCGCTCGATGTCGACAGGCTGACCACCGCCGGTCACATCGAGGTCAACGGCACCGAGACCTCTGGCGAGGTCGAGCCGGTGCTCATCCGGGCCAACGGCACCTACTACCTGACCATCGGCTCGGACCACACCGACCGAAAGATGGAGACCGTCGGTATCCAGCTCTCGAAGGCCGCTTGCCCCAAGCCGATCGCTTCCACCCTCATCGAGCTCGGCGACCCGCCAGCCCTCGTCGACTGGGACGCCATCGTCGTCCGCAGCTGGGTCGACGGCGACCTCTACCAGGAGGGCACCCTCGCCTCGATGCTTCCGATCACCCAGGTCCTGGCCGAGTGGGACCAGATCGGGGGCAGCGCCGACGTCGCCCTTGTCCTCTTCGGCGGCACCCGGCCGCTGATCGACGGCACCTTCCGCTACGGCCGCGACTGGCGCATGCAGCTCGAAGTCCCCGGCCACGAACCCATCGAACTCGCCTACACCGTCTCTGTCAGGAGCAACTGATGCGCACCAGCAACGACTACCTCGCCTCCCTCGACGACGGCCGCCGCGTCATCGTCGACGGCAAGCCCGTCGAGCACGTCGCCAGCGACCCGGCTTTCGCCCCGATCGCCAACACCATCGGCAACCTGCTCGACCTCGCCGTCGATCCCGACAACGGGATGCAGGTCCACGACGAGGCGACCGACCGCCCGGTCAACCGCCTCTTCCTCGCACCCCGCAGCGCGGAGGACCTGCAGTCCTGGCGCGACGCGGCCCAGGTCTGGGCCGACCACACCCACGGCTGGGTGGGGCGCTCGCCCGACCACGTCGGCGCCTTCGTAGCCGCGTTCTCGGCCCACCCGGAAGCGTTCGCGACCGAGCGCGGTCTGGCCGACAACGTGCTGGCGTTCCACCGCCGCGTCGTCGAGAACGACCTGTACGTGTCGTACGCGATCATCCCGCCGCAGGTCTCGCGAGCCACGACCGCGCACGCCTGGGAGGGCGACTTCATCCAGGTCGGCGTCAAAGAGGAGCGCGAGGACGGCATCGTTGTCCGCGGTGCCCAGATGTTGGCCACCGGCGGCGCGGTCGCCGACGAGATCCTGGTGTCGTGCATCAAGCCCCTTCAGGCCGAGGATGCCGACTTCGCGGTCAGCTTCACGGTCCCGGTCAACGCTGACGGCCTCAGTCTCTACTGCCGCCGCCCCTACGCGCCCGGCGTGACGAGCGAGTACGACTACCCGCTCAGCTCCCGTTTCGACGAGACCGACGCGCTGCTCGTCTTCGACGACGTCTTCATCCCGTGGGAGAACGTCTTCGTCTACAAGGACGTCGTCGGCCTTCGCAAGCAGTTCTTCGAGACCGCCGCTCACGTCCTCGGCAACTTCCAGGCCCAGATCCGGTTCGCCACCAAGCTGAAGTTCCTCGCCGGCATCGCCCGCAAGGTCGCCGCCGTCAACGGCGTCGACAAGTTCCCCGGTGTCGTCGAGAAGCTCGGCGAGCTGGCCAGCCTGGTCTCGGTCGTCGAGTCGGGTGTCAACTCCGCCCAGTTCACTGCGACGATCGACGCGCAGGGCCTGATCCGCCCCGGAGCCCAGGCGCTCTACGGTGCGATGGGTCTCCAGGCTGAGATCCACCCGCGAGTCATCGGCATCCTGCGTGACCTTGTCGGCGGTGGGGTCCTGCAGGTGCCCTCGAGCGTGCACGAGCTCGTCGAGGAGGCCACTCGCGACGACATGGAGCGTTACGTCAGCAGCCCCGGCCTCTCCTCGATCGACAGGGTGAAGCTGTTCAAGCTGGCCTGGGACGCGATCGGCAGCGAGTTCGCAGGACGGCACCAGCAGTACGAGCTCTTCTACTCCGGCGCCCCCTTCGTCGTGAAGGGCTACGCGTTCCGCAACTTCGACTACGACGGGCCGCTCGCGTCCGTCGAGGAGTTCCTGGCGTCGTACGGCGTCACCGAGCTCGCCGCAATCACCGAGGAGGTCACGGCATGAGCAAGCCCGAGATCGAGTTCACGCCGATCACCGACATCGACTACACCCTGTGCCCGGGGGACAACCCGCTGATCAAGGAGCGGATCCTAGCGGCAGACCCCGTCGGCGGCGTGGCGACCCGCATCCTGCGCTACGAGCCCGGCGCCGACTCGACCGAGCTGGGCGTGCAGAAGCACGAGTTCTGGGAGGAGGTCTACATCATCGAGGGCTCGTTCCACGACCTCTCGCTGGACCGGACCTTCGTGGCCGGCGAGTTCGCCTGCCGCCCGCCGGGCATGCCGCACGGCCCCTGGCGCACCGATGACGGTGTGACCACCTACGAGGTCCGTTACCACGCGCGGGCCGAGGACTGAGGGAGATGGAAACGATGACCGCAGTCGACCCTATGGCGATGCGCCAGACCATGGGTCGCTTCGCCACCGGCGTCGCCGTCATCACGACCGAACACGACGGCGTTCCGCACGGGATGACCGTGAACTCGCTGACCTCGGTCTCGCTCGACCCGCCGCTGCTCCTGGTCTGCTTCCACCACGGAGCCCGCAGCGCTGAGGCGGTCACATCCGCCGGGCGGTTCGCGGTGAATATCCTCGCGTCGCGACAGCAGCCCATCGCTCTGCGCTTCGCGCAGCGCGGCGAGGACCACTTCGCCGGCCTCGGCCTGGAGTACGACGGGCACCGCGTGCCCGTCGTACCCGGCGCGCTGGCCCACCTCGACTGCGACGTCGAACGGGTCGTCGAGGCCGGTGATCACACGATCGTCTTCGGGACGGTCGTCGACGTCTGCTCCCGCGAGGGCGAGGCGCTCGGCTTCCATGGCGGTCGATTCGCGGACGTCACCCCGCACGGGCGCGAGCCCGAGCACTGGTTCTTCTAGGCCTTCCCGGCCTGAACGAGAAATGCCCCGGCGGCTGCGGCAACAGCCCCCGAGGCGAGGTCACCGGACACGCACCCTTCAGGAGAGACCCATGTCCAGAACAACCCTCGATCAACCTAGCAAGCAGACTCAGCGAACGTCGCACACCAGCCTCCCGGTCGTCGCCGGCTCGAGCCTCGCCGGCACAGCCGTCGAGTGGTACGACTTCTTCCTCTACGGGACCGCCTCGGCGCTGGTCTTCAACACCCTGTTCTTCCCGGCGTCCGACCCGCTCGTCGGCACGATCCTGGCTTTCGCGACGTACGCCGTGGGCTTCCTGGCGCGTCCGATCGGCGCCATCGTCCTCGGTCACTTCGGCGACCGGCACGGACGCCGCGCCACGCTGATCGCGAGCCTCCTGCTGATGGGCGGATCCACCTTCCTGATCGCCTTCCTGCCGAGCTACGCGACGATCGGGATCGGCGCGCCGATCCTGCTCGTCGTCCTGCGGCTGGTGCAGGGCTTCGCGCTCGGCGGCGAGTGGGGCGGTGCCGTGCTTCTCGTCTCCGAGCACGGCGACGAGAAGCGGAGGGCCTTCTACGCCTCCTGGCCGAACATCGGCCCGCCGCTCGGCAACCTCGCGGCAGCAGGCGTGCTCCTCGCCCTCAACAGCATGCTCTCCGAGGCGGACTTCCTGTCGTGGGGCTGGCGAATCGCCTTCGGCCTCTCGGCGCTGCTCGTCCTCATCGGTCTCTGGCTGCGTCTCTACGTCGCTGAGACCCCGCTCTTCGAGCAGGCACAGAAGCAGGCCCATCCCCAGCCCAAGGGCCTGCCCGTGGGCATCGTCATCCGCAAGCACTGGCGGATGGTGCTGCTGGCCGCTGCGACCCGCTTCGGCGAGAACGCCGGCTTCTACATCTACTCCCTGTTCGTGATCACGTACGTCACCAAGATGATCCACCTCGACCAGTCGGTGGCACTGACGGCCGTGCTGATCGGCCAAGGCGTCGCGGTTGTGGCGATCCCCTTGATCGCGGTGCTCGCCGACCGGATCGGGCGACGGCCGATCTATCTCGCCGCGTCCGTGGCGACGATCGTGTGGTCCTTCGTCTTCTTCGTCCTGCTGGACACGAAGAACACGGCCCTGATCGTGCTGGCCGTCGCCGGAGGTCTGCTGATCTTCGCCGCCTTCAGCGCGGTGATCGGCGCCTTCTTCTCCGAACTGTTTCCGACCGAGGTGCGCTACTCCGGCGTCTCGTTGGCCTACAACCTGGCCTCGGTCCTCGCCGGCTCGCTCGCTCCCATCATCGCGATCGCGCTCTATCAGAAGTTCGGCACCGGCTACGCGATCGCGGCCTATCTCGCCGCCATGGGCGCGGTCTCCCTCGTCGCCTCCCTGATCGCGAAGGAGACCCGGGAGACAGACCTGGCCACCGTCGGGCAGGACTGAACAGGAGACCCTGGGGTCAGGCCGTCGTAGACCCGATCTCGGCGGCCACCCCAGCCAACATCATCCGGAGACCACACTCGAAGGCTGCCTCTGCCCGGTGAACGGCGTCACGCTGCGAGGCCAGAGCCTCGGCGAGACGAGGGACCTCCACTCCTTCGGGGATCTCCCACATGACGTCGGGCGCGGCAAGGTCGAGAGCAGAGCCGATCACGAAGCTCTCCACCGCCGTCAGCACCTCCATGGCGTGGTCGACCGGGAAGCCGACCTCTTCGAGGAGCACGACCATCCGGTCGTACGCAGCAAGCACCTGCGGCGACCGGATGGTCGTCGTCGTGAGAAGTGGCACGACGCGCGGGTGGGCGGCGAAGACGGCGCGGTAGGAGCGGAAGAAGCCCGATACGGCGACGTTCCACGGGCCGTGGTCGAGCGTGGAGGTGTCCATCTCGGCGCTCACCTGCTCGCGCAGCAGCTCGACGACACCGGTGCGGCCCTCGACGTGGTGGTACAGCGAGGCGGTCTGCACTCCGAGCCGTCGGGCCAGCTCGGGAAGGGTGAAGTCGCCGGTCTCGTCGACCAGCTCGAGCGCCGTGGCGCCGATCCGGTCGCGGTCCAGCAGCGCCTTACGAGGGCGGCCAGCGCGGCGCTGGGTGATCTGGGTCACGAGAAACCCTTCCAATTGAGGCTCAGGAGTCGTACGCTACCGCACAACCTAAATCTAATCGGTTTCGATTAATAAGGAGACCGCCCCATGCCCACCACGACCACCGACACAACCGGGTCATCGCCCGGCCTCAAGCGCGACGCTCTCGGCACCAGTGATCTCGTATTCATCGTTGTCTCGGCCGCCGCACCACTGATGGTGATGGTCGGCGTCGCGCCGCTCGCGCTGATGATCGGCGGCATCGGGGCGCCGGCGGCGTACATCTTCGCGGGTGTATCGCTCGCCATCTTCGCCGTCGGCTTCACGACGATGTCGCGGCACATCGACAATGCCGGCGCCTTCTACTCCTACATCGCGGTCGGGCTCGGTCGTACGGCCGGTGTCGTCTCCGCACTCGTGGCGCTGGTCTCCTACAACGCGCTCCAGATCGGCGTCTACGGTCTCGCCGGCGTCGCCATCCAGAGCACCTTCGCCGAGGTGTTCGGGATAGATCAGCCGTGGTGGGTCTACGCCATCGTCTGCGTGGTCATCGTCTGGTACGTCGGCTTCCGCAGCGTCGACTTCGGCGCCAAGTTCCTCGCGGTGCTGCTCACTGCGGAGACGGGTCTGCTGCTGGTGCTCGCTATCGCGATCCTTGTCCAAGGCGGCAGCAGCGAAGGGCTCGGCCTCGACTCGTTCGCACCGGACAACGTGTTCGTGCCGCCGATGACGGTCATCCTGCCGACCGCCTTCGCCGCCTTCATGGGCTTCGAGGCCACCGTGATCTACCGTCGCGAGACCCGCGACCCGCGCCGCACCATCCCGCGGGCGACCTACCTCGCCGTCGCGGTCCTCGCGGGCACGTACGCGTTCATCGTGTGGAGCATCGTCCAGGCATTCGGTGCCGCGGGAGCGGTCGAGGCGGCCACCACGAACGGCGTCGGCATGTTCTTCGTCGCCGGCGAAACCTACCTCGGCACCTGGTTCACCACGGCCATGCACTTGCTCATCGCCACCAGCGTGGTCGCGAGCCTGGTCGCCTTCCACAACGCGGTGACCCGCTACGCGCTGGCCATCGCCGCAGAGGGTCTGCTACCCGCGGTCCTGACGAAAGTGCATCCGAGAACTCGGGCGCCATACGTCGCCGGACTGCTGCAGACCGCGCTGGCGCTGGCCATCGTCGGAGGCTTTGCGATCGCGAAGGCCGACCCCTACACCCAGCTGCTGATCTGGGTGAACACCCCCGGCATCTTCGGGATCCTGCTGCTGCAGGTCGCCGCCGCGATCTCGGTCGTCGCCTACTTCCGCAAGCGGGCCACAGGGGAAGGAGCCTGGCGCACCATCGTCGCGCCGGTCGTCTCCGCCGGCCTGATGCTGTTCGCGATCGTGCTGTCCGCGAAGAACATCTCCTTCCTGACCGGAAGCACCGGTCTGGTGAACCAGGTGCTGCTGCTCACCATCCCCGTCACCTGTGCCCTGGGCGTGGTATGGGCGGTGTGGCTGCGCCGCAACCGCCGCGACGTCTTCGACGGCGTCGCCGCGACGTGCGACAGCACCCCGGAGGTGGCGGCGTCGTGAGTGCCGACCTGCTCATCGTCGGGGCCACCGTCCGTACCCTCGACCCGGCTCGTCCCATGGCCCGTGCCGTCGCGATCCGCGGGGACCGGATCGTCGGGCTCGACGACGACGCCCTGGCTTTGCGGAGCGCCACGACCGAGGTCGTCGACCTCGCCGGCGCCACAGTGACGCCCGGCCTGGTCGACGGGCACCTGCATGCCCTGCTGGGGGTGACCGCCTTCGCCGGCGCCGACCTCTCCGGCTGCCGGGACCTCGACGACCTGCGTACCGCGCTCGCGGGTGCCGCGCCCGGCAGGGACGGTTGGGTGACGGGCTTCGGCCTCGATCACAACGTCTTCGGTGGTGCCCCGATCACCAACAGGATGCTGGAGGAGGTGCTCCCGGGAGCCGCGGTCGTCATCGTCCTGTACGACGGCCACTCGTCGCTGGCCAGCGACGAGGCGCTGCGCCGAGCCGGTGTCACCGGACCTCGCCGGTTCGAGCAGCGCGCCAAGATCGTGTGTGACGACGCGGGCCGGCCGACCGGGCTGCTGCTGGAGCACGCCGCGATGGAGACCGTGCGCGACCTCATCCCACCGATGGAGCAGGCCGAGCTCCACAAGCGGCTCCTCGAGGTGCTGGACGGCATGGCTGCGACCGGGCTCACGGGCGGGGTGATGATGGACGCCGAGGGCGATGCGCTCGACGTGCTCGCCGCTGTCGAGGCGGCCGCCGAGCTGCCGGTTCGGCTGCGGGTGATGCCGTGGTGCATGCCGGAAAGCGACCTCGCGGCTCTCGATGCTCTCCAACGGCGCCGTGGCCGGCGCTGGGCCGTGGGCGGCGTGAAGTTCTTCATCGACGGAACCGTCGAGGGCGGCACCGCCTGGCTCGGCCACGCCGACTGCCACGGGCAGGGGGTCGACGCGTTCTGGCGCGATCCAGCCTCCTACACCCGTGCGGTCCGGCACTTCGCCTCCGACCGGGTCCAGACGGCGACCCACGCCATCGGCGACGCCGGCGTGCGCCACGTCGTCGACTCCCTGGCCGACGTGGACACCCGCGGTGTCCGACACCGGGTGGAGCACCTCGAGACGCTGCCGCTGGCGGAGGTGCGACGGGTCGTCGGCGCGGGACTCGTCGCCTCGATGCAGCCCTCGCACACCGGCTACGCCCGGGCCGACCACACCGATGAGTGGTCGACCCGGCTGGGTCCTGAGCGGGCCGCGCGCGCCTGGCCCTGCCGGGACGTACGCGACGCAGGCGGCACGCTGGTGCTGGGCTCGGACTGGCCGATCGCGTCCTACGATGCCCGCGACGTGCTCGCCTTCGCACAGCTGCGCCGCAGACCGGGGTCCGGCGACGAGCCGGTCACGCCCGACCAGGCCCTCACCGGGCTGATGTCCCTCGAAGGGATGACCACCCACGCGGCGCTGGCCGACGGCACCGAGGCCACCAGCGGAAGGATCGCCGTCGGGCACCGGGCCGACCTCACCGCGTTCGTCGTGGACCCGGTCGCGGCACCGGCCGACGAGCTCGCGACCGCACCGATCCGGCTCACCGTCTCCGGCGGACGGATCACCCATCGCATGGACGACCGATGACGGAGGTCACTGTCGCCGACTGGCAGACCCATCCGCAGCTGCGCTGGGCCTTCCAGCACATGGATGACCTCTTCCCGGCGGCGGTGATCGCCCGGGGAGAGGGGGCTGCCGCGCCCCTACCGCCATGCGACCTCGACCAGCCCGCCCTCACCGTGCAGGCACAGGACACCGACGCCTGGCTCGTCGTCCACCGCGGGGCGGTAGTGGCCGAGGAGTACGCCGGCACGATGGGCCCAGACACACGACACCTGCTCATGTCCGTGAGCAAGTCGATCGTCGGCCTCGTGGCGGGCATCCTCGTAGGCGACGGCCGCCTCGACGTGAACCGGCTCGTGACGTCGTACCTCCCCGACCTGGCCGGTTCGGGCTGGACCGGGGCGACGGTTCGCCACCTGCTCGACATGCGTGTCGGTATCCACTTCTCGGAGGACTACCTCGACCCGACATCCGAGGTGCGCCGCCTCGACGAGGCGGTCGGTTGGGCCGTACGTGGCCCATCGTCGCCCGCGAGCCTGCGCGCGTTCCTGGCCGAGCTGCGCAGCGATCGCCCACACGGTGGTGCCTTCGCGTACAGCAGCGCCATCACCGACGCCCTCGGCCTGGTCTGCGAGGTGGCAGCCGGGGGCGTTCCCTTCGCCGAGCTGGCCTCGGACCTGCTCTGGTCGAGGATCGGAGCCGAGCACGACGCCTTCGTCACCGTCGACGGCGCCGGCACCGCCATGTTCGACGGCGGCATCTGTGCCACGCTGCGCGACCTCGCCCGGCTCGGCGCTCTGGTCGCCTCGGGTGGCCGGTCGCTCACGGGTGCGCAGGTCGTGCCTGCCGCGTGGATCGACGACCTGTTCCGCGGTGGTGCCGACTCGGCGTCGGCCTTCGCGGACGCCGAACACGACTACGGCCTACGCGGTGGCAGCTACCGCGGCCACTTCTGGTCTCCGGCCGCGGGTGGTGACGTCGTGCTGTGCCTGGGCATCCACGGTCAGATGGTCTACGTCGACCGGGCCCGGGACTTCGTCGGTGTGAAGCTGTCGAGCTGGCCGCTGCCGGTCGACGACGAGAGGTCCCAGGCAGACCTCACCGCGTTCCGCGAGATGGCGCAGCGCCTGACATGCTGGGGCTGACTAGGATGCCTGGCGACCTAGAGCCTGCTTCGGGGACTGGGGCAGGAGTGCGCGGGCGGCGGCGAAGGCGACCAGGGTGATCGCGATGACCATGCTCGCGGTGCCGGTCCAGCCGGCCGCGAAGGCGAGGCCGCCGAGCCAGCCGAAGAGGCTGGAGCCGGCGTAGTAGAACAGCGTGTAGAGCGAGGTGGCCTGCGCGATCCCGCTGGTCGCCATCGGGCCCACCCAGCCGGATGCGATCGAGTGTGCCGAGAAGTAGGCCGTCGTGAACAGCAGCAGTCCGATCAGCACGGTCGGCAGTCGATCGGGGATCGTCAGCGCGGCTCCGGCGACCATGGTCAGTGATGAGGCGAGAAGTACGCGTCTGCGGCCGAAGCGTCCGGCGAGCGTGGCTGCGAGCCGGGCCGAGACGGCGCCGGAGAGGCTGGACAGGAAGATCACCGCGGTCAGCGCTGGTGGCAGGTCGAACGGCTCAAGCTCGAGTCGGTAGCCGAGGTAGTTGAAGACCGCCACCTGCGCGCCCATCAGGAAGAACGCCTGCGCATAGAGGGCGAGCTGGCCGGGGTTGGTGAGGTTGGCGACCATCCCGGGCCACACGCCGATGGGCCGCGGCCGTAGCTTCGCTGTGCGGGGGCCCTCGCACGGCAGGGTGGTGACCGCGACGGCGGCGCCGAGCGCGCTGACGACTCCGGCCACGAGCGCCGCCACGCGCCAGTCGCTCACGTCGGCGATCGGCGCGGCGATCAGCCGTCCGACCAGGCCGCCGACGACCGTACCGGAGATGTACGTCGCGCCCGCGGCCATCGCGTCGCGTCGGCTGACCTGCTCGCTGAGGTAGGCGAGAGCGAGCGCGGGGGTGCCGCCCAAGGCGATGCCCTGGGCGATGCGGAGGAGGACGAGGACAGGGAATGAGGTCACGAGCGGGAGGGTCAGGCCGATGGCCGCAGCGGCGACGATGGCGATCGTCATCGCCCTGGCGCGGCCGATCCGGTCGGCGACCCACGACCAGCCGAGCGCGGCGACGGCGAGCCCGATCGTCGCCCCGGAGACAGTCAGGGCGGCCTGCGAGGCACCGACCGCGAAGTCGCGGCTGATCGCCGGGATCAGCGCCTGGGGGTAGTAGAGCTGCACGAACGTCGTCATCCCGATCGCGACCAGCGCGACCAGCACGCGTCGATGTCCCGGTTCGGTCGCAGCCTGAACGCTCATCCTCGTCACGCTAAGGATCTCGAAACCGTGCGTCCAATGCATCAGTGATGCATGAATAATGCGGATTCGCATACGATTGTGGGTGTGGATGCCGCCGCACGAAACGTCCTGCCGATGCTTCCTGCCCTCGCCGCCTTGGCCGAGACGGGGCAGACGCTCGCTGCCGCCGATCTTCTGCAGATGCCGCAGCCCACGGTGAGCCGCATGCTCGCGCGCCTCGGTCGAGAGCTCGGCGTCGACGTGGTCGAGCGACACGGGCGTGGTCTGCGGCTCACCAGGGCGGGGGAGGCGCTCGCCCCGCACGCCGCCGCCGCGGTCGCGGCGGCCACGGCGGGCATCGAGGCGGTCCAGGCCCAGGAGTCAGGCGCCCGCGGACGGATCGCCCTCGCGTTCCAGAGCACGCTCGGCGAGCGGGTCGTACCGGCGCTGGTCAAGGCGTTCCTGCAGGAGCATCCGGGCACCTCGGTCGACCTGATCCAGACCTCCCGTCCGCGGTGCCTGGAGGCGGTCACCGACGGCACCGCCGAGGTCGCGCTGATCTCACCGCTCGAGGAGCGCTCCGGCATGCGCCAGCGGCGGCTGCACACCGAGCCTCTGGTCCTGGTCGTACCGCCCGGCCACCGCTTGGCCACACGCGTCCGGGTGAGCTTCGAGGAGGCCGGCGCGGAGACGTTCATCTGCATGAAGCGCGGCTATGGGATGCGTACGCTGCTCGAGGGTCTCGCTCAGGCCAGCGGCGTCACGCCGACGATCGGCTTCGAGGGCGACGACCTCGCCACCCTTCGGGGGCTCGTCTCGGCCGGCCTCGGCGTGAGCTTGGCACCCCGCGACCCGCACGGCGCCGCGGGCTGCGTCGAGGTGCCGCTGACGAACCCGGAGGCCGTACGTCACATCGGTGCCTGCTGGCTCGACCGCCCTCCGTCGACCCTCGCCGCCGCCTTCCAGGATCTGCTCCGGCGGCGGGGTCGGCGACTGACCGAGATCGGTTTACGGCCCCTGGGCGGCTGATCAGGAGTAGGTCGACGCGGTCTCCACGAGCACGTCGTGCAGGGCGAGCTCGGCGGCGCTTCGGACCCGACCCGTCCGTTGGGCGACGAGGACGCGCCGCGGGGGAGCGGTGTCGCCCAGGGAGATGACGCGTACGTCGGGGTGCTGGTTGACGGTGGCTGTTCTGGGGGCGAGCGCGATGCCCAGTCCGACGCTGACCATGGCCTGTGCCTCCTGGTAGTCGTTGGCCTGGAACGCGATGGTCGGGTTGAAACCCGCGGCGACGGCGCTCCGCTGCAGCACCTCGACGACCGGGTGTCCTCCCGCACGGATGATCCAGGGCTCGTCGGCGAGGTCGGCCATTCGGACAGTACGCCGCCGGGCCAGGCGGTGGGTGGCGCCGACGAGGAGCACGGTGGGGTCGGTGAAGAGCTCGGTCAGGACCAGCTCGTCGTTGTCGACCCGCTCCCAGGCGTAGTCCCACAGCAGGGACATGGCGACCTTGCCCTCCTCCAGCATGCGCACGAGATCGTCCTCGCGGCCGCTGTGGATCGTCAGCGCGATGTTGGGGTAGAGCTCGCGGTAGCGGCGGACGGCCAGGGGCAGGAACGAGCTGCCGATGGTGGGGAAGGTCCCGAGGGTGACGCTGCCGCGGCGTACGCCGGCGATGTCGGCGAGGTCCGACTCGGCAGCCGCGAGCTGGCGCAGGACCTTGCGCGCGTGGGTGGCGAGCACCAGGCCCGCGTCGGTCGGGGTCATGCCCCGGGCGTGGCGGTCGAGGAGGGGCTGCCCGGCCTCGCGCTCGAGCCTCAGGAGCTGCTGCGAGATCGCGGACGGTGTGTAGCCCAGTGCGGTGGCAGCGCTGGTCACTGACCCTTCCTCCACGATCGCCAACAGGATCTGCAGCCGTTTGATGTCGAGCACGGCCCCCAGTCTGCATGAAGTCGCGCTACATGGCCATGAAGGGGCATGCAGCGCTGCTTCACCCGCGTGCCGTCCTCGATCGGCGCAGACGCCCGAGTTGAGCGTGCAGTTCTACTTCATGGTCGTGTGCAGATTCGTGATTGTGCTACACGTCACCCGGCTCCAGTCTGAGGGCGTCCGGAACGCCCGGACGACTCGGCTCAGGAGGCAATATGCGCGAGATCGCCGCGACTTGGATGCGGGGTGGCACCAGCAAGTGCTGGGTCTTCCGTCGCGACGACCTGCAGGTCCCGGACCTGTCCGTCGACGAGGTGCTGCTGCGGATCTACGGCAGCCCTGACCATCGCCAGGTCGATGGCGTCGGCGGCGGTACGTCCACCACGAGCAAGGCGGTCATCCTGGCGCCCTCGGCGACGTCCGGGGTGGATGTGGAGTACACGTTCGCCCAGGTCGGCATCGAGGAGGCCAAGGTCGACTGGGGGAGCAACTGCGGCAACTGCTCCGCGGTGGTCGCTTCGTTCGCGATCCGCGAAGGATGGGTGCAGACCGGCACGCCGGAGACGGCCGTCCGGGTCCTCAACACCAACACCGACCAGCTCATCGTGCAGCGCGTGCCGACCCCCGGAGGCGTACTCGACGAGGACGCGTCCGAGGCCATCCCCGGCGTTCCCTTCCTCGGCGCGCCGGTGCGGATGGGCTTCGTCGACCCGGCGGGCCGGAGCACCGGACGGCTCTTCCCGACGGGGCATCAGCGCGATGTCCTGCCGGAGGCCGTGGGCGGTGTGACCGTCACGCTCATCGACGCGGGCGCGCCGGTCGTCGCGGCCAACGCCGCCGACTTCGGTGTGCGCGGCGAGGAGGACATCGCCGAGCTCGACCTGGTGCCCGGCCTCCTGGCCCGCCTCGATGCCGTACGTCGAGAAGCCGGAGTCCTGATGGGGCTCGCCCCGACGCCGGATGCCGTCGCCCGGGCCGTACCGAAGCTCGCGCTCGTCTCCGCTCCCGATCCGGCGAACGAGGAGCGCACCGACCTGACCGTGCGCATGCTGTCGATGGGGCGCTTCCATCCTGCCGTGCCGGTGACCGGCTCGGTGGCGCTGACGCTGGCCGCCGACGCCCCCGGGACGGTGGTTCACGACCTCGTCCCGGAGGGGCGGCCCGCTAACGGCCTGCGGCTCGGAACTCCCGCGGGCAGCGTGAGCACCTTCGCCGAGGAGCACAACGGCGTCCCCGTCGTCGGCGTCGTACGCACCTACCGCCGTCTCGCCCACGGATCCGTCGTGCTGCCGGACCCGCCGCTCCTGCCGTCCGCCTCGGCTTGACCATCCGACCCCTTGACACGGGATGCCCGTGTGAGGCTCGCTACACCTGGAGGAACCCATGACCCAGCACGTCGAAGAAGAGGACGTGGCCACGACCGCAGACGAGGATGCCGGCCCGACGCAGGACCCGCCGGAGCGAGCTGCGCCGACCCCACGACTCGCCGGAGCCGTCCTCGCCGGCTTCACCGCGTTGGCGGTGGGCGTCTCCGTCCTGGGCGGGGACTTCCTGAACCCGGCCGCCTCCACGGCCGACGGCGACTACTCGGGTGAGACCGTCGCGATGATGATCCCGCTGGCCGAGGGTGGTGGCACGGACACCTGGGCCCGGTTCGTCGGAGCCGAGCTGACCGAGGCGGTGCCCGGCTCGCCGGGCCTGGCTCCGGTCAACGACGACGGCGGCGAGGGGATCCTGGGCACCAACCACTTCATGACCTCGGCGAAGACCGACGGCACCGAGGTGCTGGTCAGCACCGCCTCGACGGTGGTGCCGTACCTCCTCGACATGCCGGCGGTGCGCTACGACTTCAACAAGCTGCGGCCCGTCCTGGCCAACGGCACCGGCGCGGTGGTCTACGCCCGGACCGGAGCCGGGGTGGACGGCATCGAGGACCTCGTCGACCGGGACGAGCCGCTCATCTTCGGGGGCATCGCGGCGACCAGCCTCGACCTCACGACCATGCTGGCCTTCGACCTGCTCTCCGCCGACATCGACTCGACCTTCGGCTTCGAGGGCCGCGGCCCGGTCAACCTCGCGCTCCAGCGCGACGAGGTCGACATCGACTACCAGACGACCTCGTCGTACGAGCCCGCGGTCGAGCCGCTCGTCGAGGACGGCACCGCGGTGCCGCTCTTCTCGCTCGGGCAGGTGAACGAGGACGGCGAGATCGTGCGCGATCCCAACTTCCCGGACCTGCCGACCGTCGTCGAGGCGTACGAGAAGCTCCACGGCAAGCAGCCGGACCCCGACGCGCTGGAGACCTACCGCGCCATCCTGGCGCTGACCTACACCTACCAGAAGGCGCTCTGGGTGCCCGAGGACACACCGGACGAGGCGGTCGAGCTGCTGCGCTCGACGGCCGACGACATGGGCGGCGATCCCGCGTTCCAGAAGTCCGCCGCCGAGGTGCTCGGTGGCTATCCGCTCGACGCCTCACCCGACCTCCCCGACCGGATCGGCGAGGCGTACCAGGTGGACGAGAGCGTCCGCCAGGACGTCCTCGAGCTGCTCGAGACCGACTACGACATCACGATCGACTGAGGGCAGACACATGACCGACGCAGCCTTCTCTGCCCTGGCCTCCCTGGCCGACCCCTCGCTCCTCATGATGCTCGCCGTCGGCGTGGTGGCCGGTCTGGTGATCGGCCTGATCCCGGGGCTCGGCGGCACCGGCGCGGTGGCGATCCTCCTACCGGTCACGTTCGGCATGGAACCCGAACCCGCACTCGCGATGCTCATCGGAGCACTGGCCGTGGTGCACACCTCGGACACGGTCGCCGCCGTCCTGCTCGGCGCGCCCGGCTCCGCCTCGGCCAGCGTGACGATGCTCGACGGCTACTCGATGGCGCGACAGGGACAGGCCAAACGCGCCCTGTCGCTCGCCTTCCTCTCCTCGATGGCCGGCGGCCTGATCGGGGCGGTCGGACTCACCCTCGCGATCCCGCTGGCCCGGCCCCTGGTGCTGTCCTTCGGCAGCCCGGAGCTCTTCATGCTGACCATCCTCGGGGTCTCGCTCGCGGCCGTGCTCTCGCGCGGCAACGTCGTCAAGGGCCTGACCGCCGGCCTGCTCGGACTCCTGCTCGGTCTCGTCGGCACCTCGCCCACGACCGCCGAGGAGCGGTTCTCCTTCGGGTCGCTGTTCCTCAGCGACGGCATCTCCCTGGTCGCGGTCGCGCTGGGTGTGTTCGGGCTGGCCGAGATCGCCAGCCGGGTCGGTCAGCGACGAGTCACCGAGAAGCCGGTGGAGCTCACCGGCGGCTGGGGATCCGGCATCCGCGAGTGGCTGACCCACTGGACTCATGTCATCCGAGGCGCGCTGATCGGCATCTGGGCCGGTGTGCTGCCCGGCGTCGGCGCCACCGCCGGCACCTGGCTCGCCTACGGGCAGGCAGTGGCGACCGCCAAGGACAAGCGGAAGTTCGGCAAGGGCGACCCCCGTGGCATCGTCGGTCCGGAGAGCGCCAACAACTCCGTCGAGGCCGGCGACCTGATCCCCACCTTCCTCTTCGGCATCCCCGGCGGCGTGCCGTCGGCGATGCTGCTCGGGATGCTGCTGACGTACGGCATCCAGCCGGGGCCGGCGATCGTCACCGACCATCTCGACCTCATGTACCTGATCGTGTGGGCGTTCGCGATCGCCTCGGTCGCCGGAGCGTTCCTCTGCTTCCTGGCCACCGGCTCGCTCGCCAAGCTCACCAAGGTGCCCTTCGCCGTGCTCGGGCCCGGCCTCCTCGTGGTGATGCTCCTGGGCGCGTTCCAGGAGGGTGGCCAGATCGGCGACCTGTGGGTGATGGTCGCGCTCGGCGTGGTCGGCTTCTTCCTCAAGGCCACCGGGATGCCGCGGGCTCCGTTCCTGATCGGCTTCGTCCTGGCCATCCCGATGGAGCGCTACTACTACCTGACCGCCAGCCTGTACGACGGCGCATCCTGGGTCGCGCGACCCGGCGTGCTCGTCTTCGCCGCGCTGCTGATCGTGCCCCTGGCGTGGTCCCTGATCAAGAGGCTCCGGCGAGCCTCTGGGGCTGCCGACGACGGCCACCGGGACGAGCACGAGAGCGATGACAAGGACGGCGACGAGCTCGAGGGTTCGCTGGCCCGTACGCCCTGGTCCCTCGCTGTCGCCGTCGTCGCGGTGCTGGTCTTCGCGGGCGCGCTGTGGGTGAGTGGGTCGTTCTCCGCAGAGGCCGCGTTGATGCCGCGACTCGTGGCCGTCGGTGGTCTGGCTGCGGCACTCATCCTGACCTGGCAGGAGCTGCGCGCGAGGCGGCAGGTCACCCGGCGCGACACGGTCGATGACAGCCTCGAGCCGACGGGTGGCTCCGGTGCGACTATGGTCGCCACCCGTGCGGACCACGCGGTCGACGCCCGAGCCCTGGCTCGGCGTCACGACCTGGTGATCGCCATGCGCACCTTTGTCGCGATGGCCGCGTTCCTGGTCCTCGTCATGCTCGGCGGCTACCTGGCGGCGACCCTGGTGTTCACCCCGGTGTTCCTCCTGTACGCAGCCCGCACCCGGCCGCGTACGGCGATCATCTACACCCTCGTCCTGGGTGCCGTGCTGCTGGCCCTGCCGTCGCTGCTTCCGGTCGACCTGCCGATGGGACTGCTGCAGTGACCGCGCCGACCTCTCGCCCGTCCACGCACCACCGAAAGGAACGCCGATGACCATCGTCGTCGCGTACGCCGACACCCCGCCCGGACACGCCGCCGTCACGGCCGCGGTCGCCGAGTCCCGAGAGGGAGAGGCCGTGGTCATCGTGCCCGCCGTGCGCGACGAGCGGGTCCCCGACGTCGAGGAGATCGAAGGCCGGTGGCCGGAGCTCGCCGGCCGGGTCGAGGTCGAGCGCGGAGACCTGGGCGACCCCAGCGACACCGTCATCCAGGTCTCCCAACGGCTCGACGCGCGCCTGGTCGTCCTGGGCCTGCGCGCGCGGACGCCGGTCGGAAAGCTGGTCTTCGGCAGCACCGCCCAGCGGATCCTGCTCGACGCCACCTGCCCGGTGCTCGCGGTCAAGCCTTCCGTGGCTGCTACCTGAGCCGCCCGGTGCCGCGGCATCAGCCAAATGGATGATTCCTGGTTCAGTCCTGCTCGCGATGATCTGAGACGACGCCGCTGGTGGAGTTGTCGGCATGGCAGATTCTCTGGTTCGTACGCGGTCGGGTGCTCGTCCGCATGTCGCAGACAGGTTGACCTCCCGCCGTGGGGCCTGGGTGGCGCTCGGTCTCGCGGTGGTCGTGATGGCGGTGCTCTTCGGGGCATTCGCCGGGGCGGAGGCCCCGGCGCAGACCGGGCAGGCGCCGGCGGGGTCGGAGTCGACGCGGGTGGGCGAGCTGCTGGAGGAGTTCCCCGGTGCGGATCGACAGTCCGTGCTCGTCGTCGCCTCCCGGGAGGACGAGGGTGCTCTCTCCAGCGGTGATCTCGACGGCCTCGAGCGGCTCGGCGTCGAGGTGGGTGCGCAGGCCGCGCCTGGCGCCGCCGGTCCGATGCTCAGTGAGGACGGGAAGGCAGCGGCTCTCGCCGTCCCGATCACGGTCGGCGCCGACAACGCCGAGACGGCGGGGGTGGTCAAGGCCCTGCGTACCGACATCGCGGTGCAGACGCCAGACGGGCTCACCCTGCAGGTGACCGGCGGGCCGGCGTTCGGGGCCGATGCGGCCGCGGCGTTCGACGGCGCCGACTTCACGCTGCTGCTGGTGACGGTCCTGATCGTGGCGGTGCTGCTGATCATCACCTACCGCTCGCCGGTGCTGTGGCTGATCCCGCTGCTCGTGGTCGCCGTCGCCGACGCGCTCGCCGGGCGGGTCACCGCGGCGGCGGGAGCGCTGTGGGACTTCGGGTTCGACGCCGGCATCGTCAGCGTCCTCGTGTTCGGCGCGGGGACGAACTACGCGCTGCTGCTGATCTCGCGATACCGCGAGGAACTGCAGCGGACCGAGGATGACCGGCTGGCGCTGAGCACGGCCTGGCGGAAGACGGTTCTCGCGATCCTAGCCTCCAACCTGACAGTGGTGCTCGCCCTGCTGACGCTGGTCCTCGCCACGATCCCGATGACCCGTGGGCTGGGCGTCCCCGCGGCGATCGGTCTGCTGATCGCCCTCGTCGCGGTGCTGTTCGTGCTCCCGCCTGCCCTGGCGGTGTGCGGGCGGCGACTGTTCTGGCCGTTCGTCCCGCGCCCGGGTCAGTCGCGTGACCAAGGCGCGGTCTGGCGCGCGGTCGCGTCGCGGGTGGTGAAGCGTCCGGTGGCGAGCTTGCTGGGCGGGCTCGTGCTGCTCGCGGTGATGGCCTCCGGCCTCTTCGGTACGTCGGTCGGGCTCGACCAGATCGAGAAGTTCCGGGTGCAGTCCGAGTCGGCTGCCGGTCTGGAGACGCTCTCGGCGCACTTCCCGCCCGGCGAGGCCCAGCCGGTCTACATCGTCACCGACAGCGCGGCCGCCCCGGAGGTGGCCGCGGTCGCCGGCGAAGTGGAGGGCGTCGTGCGCGCCCAGCCCGCCGGAGTCACCGACGACGGGTCCCTGACGAAGATCATGGTGACCAGCGACTACTCGCCCGGCACTGAGCGGAGCCTCGACCAGATCACCGACCTGCGGGAGGTGGTCCACCCGATCGAGGGCGCGGATGCGCTCGTCGGCGGTGCGGTCGCGACCGAGCTGGACGCCGCCGAGGGGAGCGAGCGGGACCTGTTGGTGATCGCGCCGCTGGTGCTCGCGGTGAGCTTCCTCGTGCTCCTGGTCCTGCTGCGTTCGCTGGTGGCACCCGGACTGCTGCTCCTGGTGAACCTCGCCAGCGCGGTCGCCGCGATCGGCGCCGGGGCCTGGCTCAGCCGCGTCCTCTTCGACCAGCAGGCGCTCGACCAGCAGGTGCCGATCCTGGCGTTCCTGTTCCTGGTCGCGCTGGGGATCGACTACACGATCTTCCTCGTCCACCGGGCGCGCGCGGACGCGGCGCGGCTCGGCACCCGGGTAGGCGTGATCGAGGCGGTCGCCCACACCGGCGGTGTGATCACCAGCGCGGGCATCGTCCTCGCCGGGGTCTTCGCCGCTCTCGGTGTGCTGCCGCTGGTCACTCTCGGACAGCTGGGCCTGATCGTCGGTGTGGGCGTGCTCGTGGACACCCTGGTGGTGCGTACGGTGATCGTGCCGGCGATCTTCGCCCTGGTGGGCGACCGCATCTGGTGGCCGGGACGACTGCAGCGGGCCGGGGGAGAATCGAGCACATGAGTGTCGTACACGCGCCGTTGAGGCAGCCAGGCGTCTCGCATCAGGGCCCGGCCGCCTCGACGGTGCGGGCGATGGAGATCGGGCAGCACGTCATCGCGGTCGTGCTGACGGCGATCGGCGTCAGCAGGGCGATCGGCGAGGGGGTGCCGCTTCCTGCCGCGGTCGTCTCGGGGCTGGCGATCCTCGGGTGGCACACCGCCGGCACGATACTGCCGGCCAGGACGGGCTCACGGGACCTCCCGGTGTGGTGGCTGCTCGGCTTCGCGGTGATCTGGGTCGCCGCCGTCGCGGTCTCGGACGAGTTCGTCTGGCTCGCGTTCCTGCTGTGGCTGCTCGCCGGGCATCTGCTGCCGCTGCGCTGGGGCCTGGTCTTCTCGGCGGCGATCCTCGTGGTCGTCGTCGTGGCCCCGATCCTGCACCGTGGCACGACCAGCTACGCGGACGTCTTCGGACCGCTCATCGGCGGCATCTTCGCGTTCGGCATCTCCCGCGGCTACCTGCAGCTCCTTCGCGACGCCGCGGAGCGAGAACGGCTGGTCACCTCGTTGCGGAAGGCTCAGCAGGAGATGGCCGAGCTGCAGGACGAGCTCCTGCTCGCCCAGCGCCACTCCGGAGCGATCGCCGAACGCACCCGGATCTCCCGAGACATCCACGACACCATCGCGCAGGCGCTCTCCTCGATCCGGCTCCTCACCCACGCCGGAGGCAACCGCACCACGGACCCCGAGTCCTCGCGCACCTTCGCGCAGGTCGAGGCGCTGGCGGGCGACAGCCTCGCGGACGTACGCCGGATCGTCGAGGCCCTGGCACCCGCCGAGCTCGAGGACGCCGCCCTCGCAGCGGCGCTCCGGCGCATGCTCGACCGCACGAAGGACGAGACCGGCCTGCACGTCGAGCTCCATGTCGACGACACGCTCCCGCTGCTGCGGACCGAGGTCGAGGTCGCGCTGCTCCGCACCGCTCAGTCGGCCCTCTCCAACGTACGTCTCCACGCCGGGGCGACCCGGGTCGTCCTCACGCTGACCGACGACGGTGACTCGGTGCGGATGGACATCAGCGACGATGGCGACGGGTTCGATGTCGCCGCCTGGGAGCAGGACGCCGATGCCGGCTCGTCCAGCTATGGCCTGCGTTTCATGCGGGCCCGTCTTCGCGAGCTCGGAGGTGGACTCGACGTGGAGAGCACGCCCGGTGAGGGCACTGCCGTCTCCGCGCATCTCCCGATCCACATCGAGGGGTCGAGATGACCACGGTGCTCCTCGTCGACGACCACCCGGTCGTACGCAGCGGCCTGCGCGCCGTGATCGAGGCCGGCGATGCCCTGACGGTCGTCGGGGAGGCCGCCACCGGCGAGGAGGCGATCATCCTCGCCGGTCACCTCCATCCCGACGTCGTGCTGTGCGACCTGCGTCTGGGGAGCGGGATCGACGGCATCCGGACCACGGTCGCGCTCCGCGCCCTCGACCCGGCGCCGGCCGTGCTGATCCTGACCACCTTCGACCGCGACGCCGAGGTGCTCGGTGCGATCGAGGCCGGCGCCGCCGGCTACCTGCTCAAGGACGTCGACCCCGAGGTCATCGTCCAGGGAATCCACCGCGCCGCCGCAGGCGACATGGTTCTCGCTCCGGACCTGGCCACCCGGGTGCTCAAGGGCATGCGCAGCCCGCTGCCGCGGTTGACCGATCGCGAGATCGAGGTGCTCCGACACCTCGCCAGGGGCGCGACCAACAAGGAGATCGCGCGCACCCTCTTCGTCACCGAGGCGACCGTGAAGAGCCACCTCGCGCACATCTTCACCAAGCTCGACGTCGACAGCCGCTCCCGGGCCATCCACGTCGCCCAGGAGACCGGCCTGATCTGACCGACCGGGCCCGCCTCAGGTCTCGACGAGTCCCGACTGGTAGGCCCACACGGCGGCCTGGAGGCGGGACTTCACGCCGAGCTTGGGCATCATCCGGGCCAGGTGGGACTTGACCGTGGAGACCTCGAGGACGAGTGCCTGGGCGATCTCCTCGTTGGACATGCCCTCGGCCAGGTGGAGAAGGATGTCGAGCTCGCGGGTGGTGAGGACCTCGCTGGCGCGCGCGGCGGTCACGGGCTGCGTACGCCTGCGGGTGACGACCTCGCGGAGGACGCGGCGGGTCAACGAGGTGTCGAGGGTGCCGTGGCCGGCGGCGACGGAGCGTACGGCGGCGACGATGGCATCGGGGTCCGCGTCCTTGAGGAGGAAGCCGGAGGCGCCGGCCTCGAGGGCGCCGAAGACGTAGTCGTCGATGTCGAAGGTGGTCAGGACGAGCACCGGGATCGGGTCGGTGACGTCGGGACCGCACAGCTCACGGGTGGCGCTGATGCCGTCGCGGCCAGGCATGCGGATGTCCATGCAGACCACGTCGGGGCGCAGCGCGAGCGCCCGCTCGACAGCGGCGGCACCGTCCTCGGCCACCGCGACGACCTCGATGTCGGGCTCGGTCTCCAGCAGCGTACGCAGCCCGGCACGCACCAGCGGCTGGTCGTCGGCGACCACGACGCGGATCATCCGGCCACCTCCGCGGTCGCGGTGGCGGGGATCCGCAGCCGCGTCTGCCAGCCGCCCTCGGCGGTCGGTCCAGCCTCGAGGGTCGAGTCGGTCAGGTCGGCGCGCTCCTGCATGCCGATCAGGCCCAGGCCGCGCCGACGCGGCGTCCCGGCGGGGATGATCGGCGGCGGCCCGTTGCGCACCGTCACCACCACCTCGGCCGGATCCCGGGCGTCCAGGACCACCTCGCACCGGGCACCCGGCGCGTGCCGGGCGGCGTTGGCGAGGCACTCCTGCACGGTGCGATAGGCCGAGAGTTGGGCGAGCGGCCCGACGCTCTCGGTGACGGAGCCGGCCCCCAAAGTGGAGAACGACACCTCGAGCCCGGCACGACGGGCGTCGTCGACAAGCGAGCCCAGCTCGGACAGGCGCTCGTGCCCGCTCGCCTCCTCGGCCTGCCCCGGACTCCGCAGCAGCGTGACCAGGCCACGCAGCTCGCGCAGCATCGCGGTGCTCTGGGTGCGGACCTGGCGTACGGACTCCTTCGCGCCGGCCGGGTCGGTGTCGATCTGCCGTTCGACCGCGCCTGTCATCACCGCGATGCCGGTCAGATGGTGGGCGGCGATGTCGTGGAGCTCGCGGGCCATCGCCGTACGCTCCTCCGCGATCGCCGCGGCGATCTGGGCGGACTGCTCGCGGTCGACGGCGTCCGCGAGGTCGGTCCGGGCTGACCGCGCGTCGCGGCGTGCGCGCACGGTGGCGGCGAGCAGCGCCGGAGCGGCGATCACGCCCGCGCCCTGGACGAGACCGGCGAGGACTGCGGTGCCGACCGGAAGGCCGATGCTCGTCTGGCTCAGGCAGGTGCCGAGCGCGACCAGCAGACCGGCACCGGTCAGCGCCCCCGCGAGGGCACGGGCCCGGCGGGGGAGCGGCGTCGCGATCACCGCCGACCACACCGCGACCAGGACGGCCGCCGAGGCGAGGCTGGTGGTGTCACCCGCTCCGCTGACCGCCAGCACGACCGAGGCGGCGGCCACGACCAGCAGCACCGCCAGCGGCCGCGACCGCCGCTCGAGGAGCACCGCCGCCTGGGCGGTGAGCACCACCAGCGCGACCCACCAACCCGCGCTGCCGAGCGCGGGACTGCCGCCGATCTCGGCGTCGGCCGAGTCGAGGCTGGGCGCGGCCACCAGCAGCGTCGTGGTGATCAGCCAGACCACCACGGGAGGTATCAGTCGCGGCACCATCCGGGTCGTCTCGTCGCTCACGCCATCATCCTTTCCGCAACAGGTCCCGGTCGCCAGCATCTTTCGATGCAAGTGCGAAGGTTCGCTCTTTTGCCCGGCGCGACGGGACCGGCCCCGTTCCTAGGTTCAGGTCAGGAAAAGCGACCCATGCCGAAAGGGAACGACCATGACCACGACCACGACCCAGCCAGTGACCCAGCCGGATCAGGGCTTACGAGCATTTGTCACCCGCCACCAGCTCTCCACCTTCTTCGTGCTCGCCCTCGCGGCGAGCTGGCTGGCCTGGACACCGTACGTCCTGTCCAACAGCGGCCTCGGCGTCTGGGACCTCACCTTCCCCGGCGGCATGATCGGCGGCCAGCTCCTCGGGATGCTTCCGGGGGCGTATCTCGGCCCGATCGGCAGCGCCGCGCTGGTCACCGGGCTCGTCGGCGGCCGGGCCGGCCTGCGGGCCTGGGTGGTCGGGATGTGGCGCTGGCGGGCGAGCTGGCGCTGGTACGCCGGCATCCTGATCGGCGTCCCGGCCACGATCATCATCGCGACCCAGGCCGTCGGTGGGCAGATGGCGGCGCCGTCGCAGGCGTGGCTGTTCGTGCTGGTGGCGTACGTCCCCGGGCTCATCCTGCAGATGATCACCACCGGCCTCGCCGAGGAGCCGGGCTGGCGCGACTTCGCCCTGCCCCGCCTGCAGCGGAAGGTCGGGCCGCTCGGGTCCGCCTTCGTGCTCGGCCCGATCTGGGCGCTGTGGCACATGCCGCTCTTCCTGACCGACTGGGCCGGCTGGCCGGACGTGCGCTGGTACGCCCCGCTCGTCTTCGCGGCGTTCTGCGTCACCTTCGGGATCGTGATGACCTGGGTCTTCAACCGCACCGGACAGAGCCTGCCGCTGGCGATGCTCCTGCACACCAGCGTCAACAACTACGCCTCGGTGGCCTCCACCGAGCTCTTCCCGGGCGTCGACGCGGACCGGTTCCAGCTCGCGGTTCTGCTCGCCGCGGGGATCGGCGCGGCGATCGTCATCGTCGCCACGCGCGGCCGGCTCGGCTACGACACGAGGCGTTAGTCGGCGGCCGCCTGGACGGGCTCCCGGAGGGTCTCGGCCCCCGGGGCGCCGTCCTCGGCCGCAGTGAGCAGGAACCGGAGCCGGGTCAGCACCAGGCCCGCGGTGAGGGTGCCGCCGATCACGACGACCGCCCACAGATGGCCGAGGCCGCTGCCGATGAGGGAGCCGGCCAGCGCCGGGCCGAGGATCTGGCCGAGGGTCAGGGTGAGGCCGAGGGACGCGTTGTAGCGGCCGCGCAGGTGGTCGGGGGCGATGGTGTTCGCCAGCCCGGTCACGATCGGCGCCCACAGCGTCTCGCCGAGGCCGAAGATGGCCAGGCCGATCACGACGGCAGCGATCGCGCCGGCGACGGGCATCAGGTCGGCGGCCGCGAGCACGCTCCAGGCCAGCGACCAGGTCAGCACGGCGCAGGCCAGTGCGGTCGTACGCCGCCACCCGGAGGTGAGCCGCAGCAGGATCACCTGCCCGCACACGATCACGGCGGCGTTGGCGGCGAAGGCCCAGCCGAGCGCGGTCGCCGGCACCCCGGCCACGTCGACGGCGTAGGCGGTCGCGCCGGCCTCGAGCTGTCCGTAGCCGAAGGTCACCGCGAGCACGCCACAGGCGACCAGGGCCACCGCCCGCCGGTCGCGCAGCACCTCGCCCCAGGAGCCGGCGGTCGCGTCCTCGGCGTCGTCCTCGCCGGTCCGAGCGGGGGAGCGGACCAGAAAGGCCAGTACCGCGGCGTAGACCAGATAGGCGACGGCGTCGCACAGGTAGAGCACCTGGAACGTCTCCGGACGCGCGACGTCGATGAGGAACGCGCTGACCAGACCACCCACGCCGATGCCCGCGTTCAACCCCAGGAAGGCGAAGCCGTAGGCCCGCTCGCGGTCCGCGGCCGGGACCATCCCGGCCAGGAGCGTCGTCGTGCCGGGCCACAGGGGGGAGGCGCCCACGACCACGCCGGCCAGCACCGCCATCGTCGGGACGGTCCCGTCGACGAAGCCGAGCGACCCGATCGAGACGGACTCCACGATCAGCGCGGCGATCAGCACCGCGCGAGGCCCGAAGCGGTCGAGGAGCGCTCCGACCCCGGGGGCGGCCGCCAGGCCGACCAGACCCATCCAGGCGAACATCCAGCCGGCTGTCGATGACCCGAGGTCCTGGACCTGGGCCATGTAGACGTACAGGAACGGAAGGGTCAGGCCGTTGCCGAGAGAGGCGAAGGCGAAGCCTGCGAGCACGCGGGTGGCCTGGGTGGGGGAGTGCGGCACGGGTGTGATCGTCCTCTCTCTGGCCCACCTGTCTGGCGGGGACGCGTTTAGGGTAGCCTCACTTAGGTTCGCCTAACCTAATCCCCCCGTGTCGAAGGAGACCAGTGAGCGCACCGCACTTGGAGCATCTGTTCCACCCCGACAATGCTCGTGAGTACACCAGCGGGATCACCGAAGCAATCCGGCTGCTCGTCGACCAGCTCGCCACCCTCTCGGGCCCCACCACCGGAATCTCGCCCGAGACGGCCGCAGGACCGGTCGCCGAGGTCGACCTGGACAACCCCCTCGTCGACGGCGCCGCCGCGCTGGCCGAGGTCAGCAAGCTGTGGCTCCAGGACGCCGTCTGGTTCCACGACCCCTCCTATGCCGCCCACCTCAACTGCCCGGTCGTGATCCCCTCCCTCGTCGGGGAGCTGCTGATCGCGGCCGTCAACACCTCGATGGACACCTTCGACCAGTCCGTGGGCGGTACGTTCATGGAACGTCGCCTCATCGACTGGACCGCCGCCCGCGCGGGCTACCCGGAGGCGACCCGCGACGGCATCTTCACCAGCGGCGGCAGCCAGTCCAACCTGCAGGCGCTGCTCCTGGCCCGCGGTGAGGCGGAGCGCCGCGGCGTACCTCTGGACCGGCTGCGCTTCCTGACCTCCGCGGACAGCCACTTCTCCATCGCCAAGTCGGCCCGCCTGCTCGGCATGGGCGACGCGGCCGCGATCGCGATCCCGACCGACACCGAGCACCGGATGGACGTCGTCGCTCTGCGCGAGGCGCTCGACGAGTGCGTCGTCGACGGTCTCGTCCCGGCCGCTGTCGTGGCCACCGCGGGCACCACCGACTTCGGCGTCATCGACCCCCTCCACGCCATCGCCGACGCCTGCCAGGACTTCAACGTCTGGTTCCACGTCGACGCGGCGTACGGCGGTGGGCTGCTCGCCTCGCCGAAGTATCGCCACCTGCTCGACGGCATCGAGCGGTCGAACTCGATCACGATCGACTACCACAAGACCTGGTTCCAGCCGGTCTCCTCCAGCGCGCTCCTGGTCCGCGACCTGGCGACCATGCAGCACGCCTCCTGGTACGCCGACTACCTCAACCCGCGGGAGTCGGAGAACCCGAACCAGGTCGACAAGTCCCTGCAGACCACCCGCCGCTTCGACGCGCTCAAGCTGTGGCTGACGCTGCGCACGATGGGCCCCGACCAGATCGGCGCCTACCTGGAGACCGTGATCGACCTGGCGCGCGAGGTCTACGACATCCTCAGCGTGCAGCCCGACATCGAGGTCATCACGCCCTCCCAGCTCTCCACGGTCGTCTTCCGCTACGTCGACCCGCACCTGGACGAGGACGCGCTTGGCGACCTCAACCGACGCATCCGTGCCGAGATGTGGAGCGGCGGCCGCGGCGTCGTCGCCGCGACCAAGGTCGACGGCCGGCAGTTCCTAAAGCTCACCCTGCTCAACCCCAAGGCCTCCGTTCAGGACGTACTCGACATCATCGAGCAGGTCCGCACGCTGGGCCGCGCCGTTCCGGAGGTCGCCCGATGAACGCACCCGCCACCGTGTTCTCTGACCCGTCAGGTCACGTCCACGACCTGATCGGCATCGGCCTGGGCCCGTTCAACCTCGGCCTGGCCGCCCTCGCCGACCCGATCGACGAGCTCGACTGTCTCTTCCTCGAGGGCCGCGACCGGTTCGACTGGCACCCCGGGATGATGCTCGACGAGGCCACCCTGCAGGTGCCGTTCCTCGCCGACCTGGTGACGATGGCCGACCCGACCTCGCGGTTCAGCTTCCTCAACTTCCTCAAGCAGACCGGCCGGATCTATCCGTTCTACATCCGCGAGAACTTCCTGCCCCACCGGCGCGAGTACAACCAGTACTGCCAGTGGGTCGCCGAGCGGCTCGACTCGGTGCGCTTCGGCCAGCAGGTCACCTCCGTGGAGCACGACGGGGAGACGTACGTCGTCACCACCGCCTCCGGCGAGACCCATCGGACCAGGCGGCTGGTGCTCGGGACCGGGACGAGTCCGCGGGTGCCCGAGTGTGCGGCCGAGGCCGTGGCCGCGGAGGGTCCGGCGCTGCACAGCGCCGAGTACCTGGCCCGCAAGGACGAGCTCGTCACCCGTCGCAGCATCACCGTCGTCGGCAGCGGGCAGTCGGCCGCCGAGGTCTACCTCGACCTGCTGACCGCCCAGCCCGACCACGACTACCAGCTGGCCTGGCTGACCCGCAGCCCGCGGTTCTTCTCGATGGAGTACACCAAGCTCACCCTTGAGCTGACCTCCCCGGAGTACTCCGCCTACTTCCAGGCGCTTCCGAGAGAGAAGCGTGACCGGCTGCTGAAGGCGCAGCAGAGCCTCTACAAGGGCATCTCGGGCGACACCATCGACGCGATCCACGAGGCGCTCTACACCCGATCGGTCACCGAGGCGGCCGAGACCACGCTGCTGACCAACACCGAGGTGCGCGGCGTGACCCGCACCGGGAGCGGCTACCACCTCGCGCTGCACCACGTTGAGCAGGAGGAGGACTACGAGATGGCGACCGAGGCGCTCGTCCTCGCCACCGGCTACCGCGCCGGCATCCCGGCGTTCCTGGAGCCCGTCCGAGACCGGCTCCGCCTGGACGAGCAGGGGCGCTACGCCGCCAGCTCGACCTTCTCGGTCGACACCGCCGACCGCGAGATCTGGGTGCAGAACGGCGAGGAGCACACCCACGGCTTCGTCGCCCCCGACCTCGGCATGGGCGCCTACCGCAGCTCGGTGATCCTCGCCGCCATCCTCGGCCGGGAGCCGTACCCGCTCGAGAAGCGGGTCGCCTTCCAGGAGTTCGGCGTCCCCGACCGGTTCCGGATCTTGTCCAAGCACAGCCAGCCTACGGAGGAGAACCGATGAGGATCACGATCGAACCGCTCGAGATCGAGGCCCACCTCGCCACCGTCCACTCCTGGGTGACCCACCCGCGCTCGGCGTACTGGATGATGCTGGACGCCACGCTGGAGGATGTCGCCGCGGAGTACGCGCGCATCGCCGGCCACCCGCACCACGACGCCTGGCTGGGCCGCGTCGACGGCGTGCCGGCGTTCCTGGTCGAGACCTACGACCCCGCCCACAGCGAGCTCGCCGGGATCACCCACGTGCCCGACCTCGCCGCCGGCGACCTAGGCATGCACGTCCTGGTCGCGCCGACCTCGGGCGAGCCCGTCACCGGCTACACCACCCGGGTCTTCCGGGCGGTCATGCGGCACTGCTTCGCGGACCCCGGCGTGCGTCGCGTGGTGGTCGAGCCGGACGTACGCAACGAGGCGATCCGCCGCAAGAACACCGAGGCCGGCTTCGTCGAGCTGCGCGAGATCAGCATCGGGGAGAAGACCGCGATGCTCTCGGTCTGCACCCGGGAGATGTACGCGGCCGCCCACCTGCGCCCGGAGAACCTGCGCGTCGCGCACCGCCACCTGGTCGCCAAGGCGATCGCGGAGTTCAGCCACGAGCGCATGATCGCGCCCGTGGCCACCGACACGGGCTGGGAGCTTCGGGGGCCGTCCTCGACGTACTCCTTCACCGGCCGCCGCTTCCAGCTCGAGCACTGGGTGGTGGACCCGGCCTCGATCGTCCGGACGACCGGGGGTGAGGAGGCCGAGGTCGACGCGCAGGCGTTCGTCGCCGAGTTCGCGCCCGATCTCGCGATCCCGGACAAGCTGCTGCCGACCTACCTGGAGGAGCTGGCGGCCACCATCGCGTCGGCCTGCTGGAAGCTCGAGCACCAGACGCTGACCGCCGCCGACCTGGTCGACGCCGATCACCAGAGCGTCGAGGGCGCGATGAGCGAGGGCCACCCGGCCTTCGTCGCCAACAACGGCCGGATCGGCTTCGACATCGACGACCACGCCCGCTGGGCGCCGGAGACGAGCAACGACCTGAGCCTGCTGTGGGTCGCCGTCTCCCGGGACCAGTCCCACCTGGCCCTGGGCCGCGGCGAGGACGAGCGAGCGCTCTACGAGGCCGAGCTCGGCGAGGCGACGCTGGCCCGGTTCGCCGCGAAGCTGCGCGGGCTCGGGCTGGACCCGGACGGGTTCCGCTACCTGCCGGTCCACCCCTGGCAGTGGCGCCACAAGCTCGCCGTCACCTTCGCCACCGACGTCGCCGCGCGCCGGATCGTGCTGGTCGGCGAGGGCGAGGACGTCCACCGCCCGCAGCAGTCGATCCGGACGTACTTCAACACCAGTCGTCCCGAGCGGCACTACGTCAAGACCGCGCTGTCGATCCAGAACATGGGCTTCATGCGGGGGCTCTCGCCGGCGTACATGGCGGCCACCCCGGTCATCAACGACTGGGTCGCCGACCTGGTGGAGGGCGACGCGGAGCTGAAGGAGCGCGGCTTCGGGGTGCTGCGCGAGCTCGCCTCGATCGGCTGGACCGGCGACGTCTTCCACGCCCTGCCGAACCCGTCGCCCTACCGGAAGATGATCGCCGCCCTGTGGCGGGAGTCGCCGGTGCCGCGCCTGTCCGAGGGGGAGCGGTGCGCGACGATGGCGGCGCTGCTCCACCGCGACGCCGCCGGTGCCTCGTACGCGGCCGAGCTGGTCCGCGCCTCCGGGCTGCCCGCCCGCGAATGGGTGCGCAGCTACCTCGACGCCTACCTGCGCCCGCTGGTGCACTGCCTGCTGGCGTACGACCTGGCGTTCATGCCGCACGGCGAGAACCTGGTGATGGTGCTGCGCGACCACGTCCCGGTGCGGATGTTCATGAAGGACATCGGCGAGGAGGTGGCGGTGATGGGCGACCTGCCGCTGCCCGAGGAGGTCTCCCGGATCCGCGGCTCCTTCCCCGACGACGTCAAGGCGCTGGCCGTCCACACCGACATCTTCGACGGGGTGCTGCGCTACGTCGCCGCGATCCTCGATGATGAGGGGGTGCTGCCGGAGACCGAGTTCTGGGCCGAGACGCGGGCCTGCATCGTCGACCACGCCGCAGACCACCCCGAGCTGGCCGACGCGGTCGCGCGCTACGACTTCCTCCGCGCGCGCTTCCGCCACTCCTGCCTCAACCGGCTCCAGCTGCGTAACACGCTGCAGATGGTCGACATCACCGACCAGGCCGAGTCGCTCATGTTCGCCGGCACGTTGGCCAACCCGATCGCATGAGCGAGCGCGAGCGAGCGAGTCATGGGGTCAACATGCCGCCGCGTCCGTACTCTGGCGCTTGCGCTACGGATGTGGCGGCATGAGCGTTCTCCTTCGGGACGAGTGGGGCATCCCGCACGTGCGGGGTGCCTCGCTCGCCGAGGTGGCCCGGCTGCAGGGCTGGTCCACCGCGCGGGACCGCGCGTGGCAGCTCGAGATCGAGCGGCTGCGTGGCGAGGGCCGCACCGCCGAGCTGCTCGGCCCGGCCGGGCTCGAGTGGGACGCCTTCGCCCGCCGCGCCCGGCTGGCGGCGGTGGCGCAGACGGCCTATGCGCGCCTCGACGAGGAGACGCAGGAGTTCCTGACGGCGTACGTCGAGGGCGTCCGCTCCGGTCTGGAGGGAGCCTCCTGCCCGGAGCTCGACGGGGCCGACGGGCTCGGGCCCGCGCCGGGGACCTGGCAGCCGTGGACGCCGCTGGCGGTCTTCTGGGTGCAGCAGATCCTCTTCGGGTCGTTCCCCTCGAAGCTCTTCGGCGCCCGAGCGGCGCGGGTGCTCGGGACCGACGCCGAGCTGTTCCGCACCGAAGGGTTGACCGGGGGACTGTCCGGCGGCTCCAACGCGTACGCCGTCGGCGGTGGCCGCACCCGATCCGGTCTGCCGCTCGTGGCCGGTGACCCGCACCGGGTCTTCGAGGCGCCCAACGTCTACCTCCAGGTGCGGCTGGCCTGCACCGACCCCGACGACGCCTTCGACGTGGTCGGGATGACCTTCCCCGGCGTACCCGGCGTGCAGCACTTCGCGCACGCCGGTCAGGTCGCGTGGGGGATCACCAACGCGATGGCCGACTACCAGGATCTCTACCGCGTCGATCTGCGCTCGGGCCGCGATGTGGTGCGGCGGAGCGTGGAGACGGTGCTCGTCCGGGAGCAGGAGCCGGTCGAGGTCGAGGTGCTGGAGACCGATCGCGGGCCGGTGGTCCTCGGCGGTTCCGACGAGGGCTGGGGAGAGGTGCTGCGCTCACCCGGCCACGAGCTCGGCGACCTCGGCTTCGGGGCGCTGCTGCCGCTGCTGCGGGCCCGATCGGTCGCCGATGTCGAGGCCGCGGTGGAGCACTGGGTCGAGCCGGTCAACAACTGGGTGATCGCCGACGTGGCGGGCGACGTCGTCCACACCGTCGGCGGTCGGGTGCCGCGGCGCGACGAGGCGGGGGAGTGGACCGGCTGGGTCGACCCGCTGCCGCGGCGTACGGCGTCGGCGGATGGTTCTGTCGTGACCGCCAACGACCGCTGCATGCCGGAGTTCGACGTGCTCGCGGCCGGTTTCGCGCCGCCGTTCCGGGCGCACCGGATCGCGCAGCTCCTCGACGAAGCCGGCCCCCTCGACGCTGAGCAGGCGGTGGCGGTCCTCGCCGACACCACCCAGACCGCGGGCAAGCCGCTGCTCGCGCTGGTCCCGGCCGATCTGCGGCCCCCGGCACTGGCCGGGTGGGACGGCGCGATGGACGGCTCGCCGGGCGCGGCGTGGTACGCCGCGGTGCGTGCCGAGGTCGTCGACCGGATCTGCGCGGCACCGGTGCTCGCGCCGCTGCGGGAGCCGTCGGAGCACGGGCCCCTCTACGAGCCGTGGTTCAGCCTGTCCGCGCGGGTGGCCGGTGCCCTGCACATCATCCTGGCCGCCGAGAAACCCTTCGGTCTGGACCCGCGAGCGCTCGTCGCCGAGGCTGCGAAGGCCGTACGCGACGCCGGCAGCGAGCCGACGCCCTGGCCGGAGGGCCACTGCTTCTGGCCGCTGCACGCGCTGGAGCAGTTCGACCTCCCGCACACGCGGACCGTCCCTGCCACCCCACTGTCCGGCGACACCGACACGGTGCGCTGCAACGCCTGGATCCCGGGCACCACCGTGTCCGTCCGGGGCTCGGTGGCGCGCTACGCCTGGGATCTGGCTGACCGCGACGACAGCCGTTGGGTCGTACCCCTCGGTGTCAGCGGGTCCCCGGACAGCCCCCATCACATCGATCAGCACGACGCCTGGGCCAGGGGAGGCGCGATCCGCGTCGTCACCGACTGGTCCCTGCTCACCGAGGAGAAGACATGCCCCTGACCATTCGTGACCTGGAGCCGTCGGCCGACATCGACCTGTTGTGCGGCTGGCTGCACGACGATCGGGCCCGGTTCTGGGGCATGGTCGAGAAGCCGCGCGAGGAGATCGAGGAGATCTACACGTGGCTGCAGGAGCAGCCCCATCTGGCTGCGTACATCGTCGAGCTCGACGGCGATCCGGTCGCGCTCTTCCAGACCTGGGACCCCGAGGTCGACGAGCTCGGCGCCTTCTACGATCGCCGCCCCGGCGACATCGGCGTCCACCTCTTCCTGGCCGACACCCCGACCCGCAAGGGCCGGACGGAGGAGGTCCTCGAGTTCTTCATCGAGGAGGTCATCTCCAAGTCCGGCGCCCGCCGCGCCGTCGTCGAGCCCGACGCCTCCAACGAGGCCTCCCTCGCCAGGCTCGACGACTACGGCTTCAAACGCGGCCCTGTCGTTCAGCTTCCGCACAAGGTCGCCCAGTACGCCTTCCTCGACCTTCCCTGACTCATGCCAGCTTCGAGGCGACCTCGTTGAGGTCGGCGCGGAGCTTGGTGCGGTAGGCGTCGTGCTGCTCGGGCAGCCGGCCGTCGCAGAAGGCGGCCAGGTCGGTCCCGGTCACTTCGATGACCGAGCGCCCGGCCGCGGCCTCGGTCTCGAAGAGATCGAGGACCTCGCGGAGGATGGCGACGATGTCCATCCCGTCGCCGGCGGTGAAGCGCCACATGTAGCTCTTCATCTCGCCGTAGACGGTGCGGTAGTCCGCGGGCAGTTCGGCGGCACGGGCCTCCATCCGCTTCCAGTCCTTCTTGTCACCCACGAGGCGGCTGAGCAGGTTGTTCATGGTGGTGCTCCTTTGGATCGGTTGGTGGCTCCTGTTTGGGGCCGTGAAAGAAGCGTGCAGCCCTGACGT